>JANOLY010000372.1:0-6041 GCA_031420055.1 Burkholderiales bacterium
CAGCACGGCGCGCTCGTAGTCCAGCCCGCTCATCAGCACCTTGGCGCCGCCGTTCAGGCTGCCCAGCACGTTTTCGGCCGGCACCTCCACGTCCACGAACACCATCTCGCCGGTGTGGCTGCCGCGCATGCCCAGCTTGTCGAGCTTTTGCGCGGTGGAAAAACCCTTCATGCCTTTCTCGACGATGAAGGCCGTGATGCTGCGGGCACCCCCACCGGCCGCCCGGCCGCCCGAAGGCCGGTGCGCCCCCTCGGGGGGCAGCGCAGCGTGGGGGCCGTCAGATTCGGGTTCGGTCTTGGCGTAGACCACCATGGTGTCGGCGTCAGGGCCGTTGGTGATCCACATCTTGGTGCCGTTGAGCAGGTACACGCCGCCACGCTCCACCGCCTTGAGCTTCATGCTGATGACGTCACTGCCCGCGCCGGGCTCGCTCATGGCCAGGGCGCCCACGTGTTCACCGCTGATGAGCTTGGGCAGGTACTTGCGCCGCTGCGCATCGGTGCCGTTGCGCTTGAGCTGGTTCACGCACAGGTTGCTGTGCGCACCGTAGCTCAGCCCCACGCTGGCGCTGGCGCGGCTGATCTCTTCCATCGCCACCATGTGCGCCAGGTAGCCCATGCCAGCGCCGCCGTACTCTTCAGACACGGTGATGCCCAGCACGCCCAGCTCACCCATCTTGCGCCACAGGTGCATGGGAAACTGGTCGCTCTTGTCGATCTCGGCGGCCAGTGGCGCGATCTCGGCCTGTGCGAAGTCACGCACCGCGTCGCGCAGCGCGTCGATGTCTTCACCGAGCATGAAGTTCAGGCCGGGCAGATTCATGTCAATGTCTCCTTGCGTGGGCTGCCATGGTAAGGCTGGCGCAACGCTGACACACCGTGCTGACACCGGGCGGCGGTGGTTAGACTGAACCAAACTCGATCCGCCCGCACCATGGCCAACGCCCACGAGAGCGCCCTGCACTACCCCTGGGGCGACACCCTGCCGGCCACCGGCGCCACGCTGGAGTTGCGCCCCGGCGTGCGCTGGTTGCGCATGCAGCTGCCGTTTGCGCTGAACCACATCAACCTGTGGCTGCTGCGCGATGTGCAAGACGGCAACGAGGGTTGGACGATCGTGGATTGCGGCATCGACAACACCGACACGCGCGCCGCGTGGGAGCACATCTTCAGCCACGAACTGCAGGGCCTGCCGGTGCTGCGCGTGATCTGCACCCACATGCACCCCGACCACATTGGCCTTGCGCACTGGCTGTGTGAACGCTGGAGCACGCCGCAGCGCGAATGCCGTTTGTGGATCAGTAGCACCGACTGGAACGTGGCGCGCATCGCCAGCCAGTCGACCACGGGCTTCGGCGGCGACGCCGCGGCGCAGTTCTTTGCACTCCATGGCTTGACCGACGCCGACGCGCTGACCCAGGTGCGCGCCCGCTCCGACTACTACAGCCGACTGGTGCCCGCGGTGCCAGCGCGGTACCGCCGCTTGATGGACGGCATGGTGCTTGAGATCGGCGGCCAGGCCTGGCGCTGCATTGCCGGCTACGGCCACGCACCCGAGCACATGGCGCTGCACTGTGCCGAGCAGGCGCTGCTGATTTCCGGCGACATGGTGCTGCCGCGCATATCCACCAACGTCAGCGTCGTCGATGTCGAACCCGAAGCCGACCCGCTGCGGCTGTACCTGAAATCGATCGAGCGCTTTCGCGATCTGCCCGCGGACACGCTGGTGCTGCCCTCGCACGGCAAGCCCTTCACCGGCCTGCAGGTGCGCATCGACCAACTGCAGCAGCACCACGCCGACCGCCTGGCCGAGACCCTGGCCGCCTGCGCCGAGCGCCCGCACAGCGCGGCCGATTTGCTGCCAGTGCTGTTCAAGCGGGCGCTGGACCTGCACCAGACCACCTTCGCCATGGGCGAATCGCTGGCGCATCTGCACCTGCTGCTGTACCAGGGCCGGCTGCGTGCCGCGGCGGGAGCCGACGGGGTGCAGCGCTTCAGCAGCGTCTAGCCGGCCCCGGGCCGCCCCAGTGAAAAGGCGGCAGGCCGGGGTCGCCCCCACCTGCCGCCCGTTCAACGGGCCTCCCAGCCCGAATCGATATCCAAAGTTCAGTCCTGACAGCGATCTGCCGCCAGTCTGAAGGCTGCGGTGAATCGGCGCATCCACCCGAAGCAGGAGACAAGCCGCGCAGAAACACTCCGTTCGGGGGGATGCTCAGTCGAAAGTGGGCAGCAGTTCGGTGCGCAAGGCGCCGCGCACTTGCTCGAATTCCGGCAGCGCCGAGCGAACGACATCCCAGAAAGCCGGGCTGTGGTTCATCTCTTTCAGGTGCGCCAACTCGTGCGTGACCACGTAGTCAATGACTGGCAGCGCAAAGTGCACCAGCCGCCAGTTCAGGCGGATGGCCCCGCTGGCGCTGGCGCTGCCCCAGCGGGTAGACGCTGAGCTCAGGCTCAGCCGCGTCATGCGCACACCCAGGCGGGCCGTGAAGACGGCGCAGCGTTCTTCGAAGATACGCCGCGCCTGGCGCTGCAGCCAGCTCTGCACGGCGTCGCGAATCTGTGCTGGCGCAGCGGCCTGGGGCAGGCCCAGGTGCAGGGTCAAACGGGGCACGCCGGGCAGGGCGTCGGCCGCGGTGTTGAGCATGGCGCCGGTGGTGCGCGGGTCCAGCACCACGATCACGGTCTCGCCCAGAAAGGGGATGGCCGTGCCGTCTTGCCAATCCACCCGCGCCGCGGCCAGGCGCTGACCGCGTTCACGCTGCTCTTGCAGTTTGCGCAGGATCCAGGCCGACTTCTCGCGCAGCGCCGCCTCGACCTCGCCCACACCCACCCAGCGCGGCGCGCTCACGCTCAGGCCCTCGGCGCCGACCACGAAACCGATGCTGCGCCGGCGCGCACGGCGCAGTTCGTAGGCGATGCGGTGCGCGCCGAGCTGGATTTCGCGTTGCGAACGCGGGTGGCGGAATTCGGTGGGCTGCGGCGCGGGTGCCACCGCGGGGGGCGGCGCGGGCCGGTCTGCGGGCGGCGGCAGCGGGGCCTCGTCGAAGAGTGACAACTGCTGGCAAGTCGGATCGGCGGGCCGGGTCGGCATGGGCGGCGATTCTAGGTGGCTGGGCGCCGAAGCTGCCTTGCACACGCTTGAATGCGCAGGCTGCCCCGTGGCCGGCCGAACTGCGTGGCCGCCATTGAGCGTGCCAACCGGCGCTAGACGCTGGCGTAGGCCTCGGGGTCGATACGGCGCATCTCGGCCTCGATCCAGCCCTCTACCTCGCGCATCAACTCCTCGGGCTCGCGGCCCTGTGAAGCGATGGGGTGGCCGATGGACACGTCGATCACACCGGGCCGCAGCAAGAAGCTCTTGCGTGGCCAGCACTTGGCCGACGACGCGGCGATGGGCACGATGGGCACACCGGCCGAAATGGCCAGCCTTGAGGCGCCCGATTTGTACACGCCCTGGCTGCCGCGCGGCGTGCGCGTGCCTTCGGGGAACATGATCACCCACACGCCCTGGTCGAACAGCCGCTTGCCTTGCGCGGCCACCTTGTTCCAGGCCTCGGCACGCTTGGAGCGGTCGATGTGAATCATGTCCAAGCGGCCCATGGCCCAACCGAAGAAGGGGATGTAGAGCAGCTCGCGCTTGAACACATAGGCCAGCGGGTGCGGCATCAGCGCGGGCAGGGCGAAGGTTTCCCAGGTCGACTGGTGCTTGGCCGCCAGCAGCACGGCAGCGGACTGGTTGGCCGCCGTGGGCAGCCGGTCCAGCCCGTGCACGCGGTAGCGCACGCCGCAGATGACACGCGCGCCCCAGATCGCCACGCGCAACCAGCCCATGGTGGGCCAGTACAGCCGCTGGCCGCGGATGAAGATCGAGAGCGTCAACGCAAAGATCGCCCACGGCACCACGGTGGCTGCCATCCACAGCACGAACAGCGCCGAGCGCAGCGCCCAGATGGGTTTCATCGGTCCAGGCCGCCGCTGCTGGAATCGACCACGTGCGCCTGGCGCAGCAGGTGGTCGGCAAAGGCGCCCAGGTCGGCGTGCACATGCGTGCCGGGCACCTGCGAGGTGATGGCGCGCAGGGCTTCGTCGGTCAAGCCCGCGGCACGCCCGCTGAGCACCAGGTGCGGCTCGCAGCCCGCGGCCTGCGCGGCCTGCAGGTCGCGCAAGGTGTCGCCCACCACCGGCACCTGGGCCAGCGTGGCGCCGTAGCGGCGGCCGATCTCGAGCAGCAGGCCAGGCTTGGGCTTGCGGCATTCGCAAGCGTCTTCCGGGGTGTGCGGGCAGAAGAACACCGCGTCCAGCCGCGCACCCTGGGCCAGTAGCATCAGGTTCATGCGCGCGTGCACGGCGTTGACGGCGGCCATGTCGATCATGCCGCGGCCGATGCCGGCCTGGTTGGTCGCCACCACCGTGTGCCAGCCTGCATGGTTGATGCGGGCCACGGCCTCCAGCGCACCGGGCACAGGCACCCATTCTTCGGGTGCTGCGACATGCGCTTCGCGGTACTGGTTGAGCACCCCGTCGCGGCCGAGGATGACGATCTTGACGGCGTGGGTGGGCATGTGGGGCTCAGTGATTCAGACGTGACAGGTCGGCGACGCGGTTCATGGCGGCGTGCAGTTGCGTCAGCAACGCCAGCCGGTTGGCTCGAAGCTCGGGGACGTCGGCGTTGACCATCACACTGCCGAAGAAGGTGTCGACCGGATCGCGCAGCGCGGCCAGCGCCTGCAGCGAGGCGGTGTAATCACCGGCTTCAAACGCCGCATGGGCGCAGGGTGCGATCGTCGCCAGCGCGGCATGCAGCGCGACTTCGGCCGGCTCGACCAGCAACGCCAGGTCGACGGCTTGCGCATCCACGCTGGCGAAGCCGGCTTCCTCGGACTTCTTCAGGATGTTGCCCACGCGCTTGTTGGCCGCGGCCAGGGCTGGCGCCTCGGGCAGGCTGGCAAAGGCGCGCACTGCTGCCAGGCGCTGCGGCAGGTCGCTTAAGCGCGCCGGGCGCAGCGCCACGACGGCGTCGACCTCGTGCACGCTGGCGCCTTGCTCACGCAGGTAACCGACCAGGCGTTCGTACAGAAAGTGCGCGACCTCGGCCTGGGCCTGGCCGTGGCCTTCAGGGAAGGCCTTGAAGGCCGTCGCCACGAGTTGCGGCAGCGCCAAGGGCAGGTCGCGCTCGACCAGCATGCGCACGACACCCAACGCATGGCGGCGCAGCGCGAAGGGGTCCTTGTCGCCGGTGGGCAATTGGCCAATGCCGAACAGCCCCGCCAAGGTTTCCAGCTTGTCGGCCAGGGCCACCACCACGCCAAGCTCGCCGCGCGGCAAGGTGTCGCCTGAATAGCGCGGCTTGTAGTGGTCTTCGATGGCTGCGGCCACGTCTTCAAGCAAGCCGTCGTGGCGCGCGTAGTAGCCGCCCATCACGCCTTGCAGTTCGGGGAACTCGCCCACCATGTCGGTCAGCAGGTCGGCCTTGGCCAGGGTGGCGGCTTCGTCGGCCAGGTCGGCCAGTGCCAGGCCGCCCAACTGCTGGCCGATGGCGCGCGCGATGTGGCGCACGCGGTCGGCACGTTCACCCTGGGTGCCCAGCTTGCCGTGGTAGACCACCCGGGCCAGGCCGGGCACGCGCGAAGCCAGCGTGCGCTTCTTGTCCTGGTCGTAGAAGAACTTGGCGTCGGCCAGGCGCGGGCGCACGACACGTTCGTTGCCTTCGACGACCCGGCTGGCATCCAACGGGCGGATGTTGCTGACGATGAGGAACTGGTGCGTTAGCTTGCCGGCCGCGTCCAGCAGCGGGAAGTACTTCTGGTTGGCCTTCATCGTCAGGATCAGACATTCCTGCGGCACCGCCAGGAACTCGGGCTCGAACTGCGCCAGCAGCACATTCGGGCGCTCGACCAGGGCCGTGACTTCATCGAGCAAGGCCTCGTCGTCCACAGGCCGCAGGCCCACCGCTTGTGCAGCGGCCTGCAACTGGCGCACCACCTCGGCACGCCGTGCCACGAAGCCGGCGATCACGGCGCCTTCGCTTTGCAATTGGCGCTC
>JANOLY010000373.1:0-4862 GCA_031420055.1 Burkholderiales bacterium
AGCCTGGCCCAGCAACTGTTGCTGCGCGCGCTGGTGGCCTGGTTCTGGTGCGAGCCCTACCGCGGCCGTGGCAACACACGCCTGACACGCTGGGGCACGGGGCTGCACGACCGCTTCTTGCTGCCCACCTTCGTGAAGATGGACTTCGACGACGTGATGGCCGAGCTGCGCGCCGCCGGCCTGGCGTTTGACGCCGAGTGGTTTGCGCCGCACCTGGAGTTCCGCTTCCCGCTGATCGGCGAGGTCGCCACCATGGGCATCAACCTCAGCCTGCGCACAGCGCTGGAGCCCTGGCATGTGATGGGCGAAGAAGGCGCGCCCGGCGGCACCGTGCGCTATGTCGATTCGTCGCTGGAACGCATCGAGCTGAAGGTGACGGGGCTCAACGACAACCGCCACATCGTCACCGTCAACGGCCAGGCTGCGCCGCTGCAGCCCACCGGGCGCATCGGTGAATTTGTTTGTGGCGTGCGCTACCGGGCGTGGCAGCCGCCCTCGGCACTGCACCCCAGCATCGCGCCGCATGCGCCGCTCACGGTGGACATTGTCGACCGCTGGTTGCAGCGCTCCATGGGCGGTTGCCGCTACCACGTGGCCCACCCCGGGGGCCTCAGCTACGAGGACTTCCCCGTCAATTCGTACACCGCCGAAAGCCGGCGCCTGGCGCGCTTCTTCCGCTTCGGCCACACGCCGGGCAAGATGAACGTCAAACCGGCTGCGCCCAGCCGCGAGTTCCCTTTCACGCTCGATCTGCGTCTGGCCTGAGGGACGGCTTTCGGTGCCTCATCAGCAAAGTCATAGCCAAAGTCAGTCGCAAGGCAGCCTGCCTCATTTCCCAGGGGCGGGCCAGGGCGGCCGCCCCAACGCCGCCGACGCGGCCGCCCACACGCTGCTCCAGCAGGCTGTGCCGGCCGAGGCCGGCGTGTGGGACGAGTTGCGCACCGCAGGCGCCGTGCTGCGTCCGCCCTGGCAGGCCTTTGCCCGTCACCTGCAAGCACCCGCGGGCGTGGCCGTGGCCACCGACCTGGACCGCCGCGTGGCCCAGGTGGCGCAGCAGATACGGCTGGACGGCGTCACGCACAACGTCTTCAGCGACGAAGGCGTGGCCAGCCGGCCGTGGGCTTTGGAGCTGCTGCCGCTGATGATCCAGCCGGCCGAATGGGCCGCCATCGAGGCCGGCGCGGTGCAACGCGCCGAGTTGCTGCAATTGATGCTGGCCGACCTGTACGGCCCGCAGCGGCTGCTGCACGAGGGCCTGCTGCCCCCGGCGCTGCTGCTGCGCCACCCGGGCTGGCTGCGGCCGGTGCGCGGCATGCGCCCGCCTGGCGACAAGCACCTGTACATCGTGGCCTTTGACCTGGCGCGCGGGCCCGACGGCCGCTGGCGGCTGGTGGCGCAGCGCACGCAAGGCCCGTCGGGGCTGGGCTATGTGCTGCACAACCGGCTGGTCATCTCAAGGCAGTTCCCGGAAGCATTTCGCGAGCTGCGCGTGCAGCACATCGCGTCGAGCTACCGCCGCTTGCTCGACAGCGTGGAGCAAGCCGCCACGCAGGTGGCCGGTGGCGCCACGCCGCGTGTGGTGCTGCTCACGCCCGGGCCGTACAGCGAGACTTACTTCGAGCACGCCTACCTGGCGCGCTACCTGGGTCTGCCGCTGGTGGAAGGCGGCGACCTCACGGTGCGCGGCGAGCGGCTGTTTCTCAAGACCGTGGAAGGCCTGGAGCCGGTGCACGGTGTGCTGCGCCGGCTGGACGACGACTGGTGCGACCCGCTGGAGCTGCGCCCGGACTCAACGCTGGGCGTGCCCGGGCTGCTGCAGGCCGCGCGCGCCGGCACCGTGGTGATGGCCAACGCCCTGGGCAGCGCCTTTTTGGAGACACCGGCGCTGCAGGGCTTCATGCCGGCGATTGCGCGGCGCCTGACCGGCCAGGAACTGCAGCTTGCCGCCCTGCCCACCTGGTGGTGTGGCGAAGCCGCGGCGCGGCATGACGTGAGCGACAAGCTCGACGGCAAGATCCTGCGCCGAACCTATCCGCATGGTGGGCGCACCTCGCAAGTCCACGAGCCGGGTGCGATCGACATCAACAGCGACCCCGATGCCTGGACCGCACAGGACCGGCTGCGCTTTTCGCGCGCACCGATCTGGAGCGCCGGCAGCGTGCTGCCGCGCCCGGCCCTGGTGCGCGTGTACGTCATTGCCGACAGCAACGGGCGTTGGCACATGCTGCCCGGCGGCATGACCCGCGTGGCGCAGAGTGAAGACAGCAGTGTCTCGATGCAGCGCGGCGGCAGCAGCCTGGACACCTGGGTGCTGACCGACGGCCCGGTCGACACCTTCTCGATGCTGCCGCAGCGGCTGAGCGTGGACGACATCGCGCGCCGGCGCCGGCCGGTCAGCAGCCGCACTGCGGAGAGCATGTTCTGGATGGGCCGCTACACCGAGCGCACCGAACACCTGGTGCGGCTGGCGCGTGCCACGCTGATGCTCATCAACGCCGACAACGACGCCACGCCGGCCATGCTGCTGGCGCTGTCCGGGCTGGCCGTGAAGACCGGCCTGGCGCCCCTGGGCGTGCCCACCCTGGTGCAGGCCCCGCACTTGTTCGAGCGCGCCGTGCTGGCGGGCCTGGGCGTTGAGAGAGGTGCCTACAGCGTGGCCTACAACCTGGCCGCGCTCGAACTCAGTGCGCATGTGCTGCGAGAACGGCTGTCGCCCGAGCAGTGGGGCCTGATCCGCGCCCTGCGCGAGGACTTCACCGACGCGTTGCAGGCCACGCCCGACGGCCTGCCCAGCGTGACCCAAGTGCTGCCCGTGCTGGACGGCATGGCGCTGAAGCTGGCGGCCGTCACCGGCACGCAGACCGACCGCATGACGCGCGACCACGGCTGGCGCTTGCTGGCCGTGGGCCGGCTGCTCGAACGCCTGATCGGCCTGTCGGCCACGCTGCGGGCCTTTCTCGACGCTGGCGCGCTGAACAGCGCCGCGGGCACAGACCTGGTGCTGGAACTGTTCGACAGCCTCATCACCTTTCGCGCCCGCTACCAGCGCCACGAAGACCTGCTGGCGCTGACCGACCTGCTGGTGCTGGACAGCACCAACCCGCGTGCCCTGGCCGGTGTGTTGCGCCGGCTGCGCACCGAACTGGGCAAGCTGCCCGGGGGCGACGAGGCGGTGCAGCCGATGCTGGCAGAACTGCCTGCCGACGGCGTGGGGCTGACGCTGGAGTCCTTACGCGGCGCCGACGACCCGCACATTGCCGGCGTGTTGGGTGCGCTGGCCAGTGCCTTGGCCGCGACAGCCGAGCGGCTGGCCGACGGCGTGGGTGCGCGCTACTTCAGCCTGGCCCAAGGTCTGGACCAGCGGGTATGAACGTAGCCCGCAGCGTGCGCCCATGACCGGCCGGGAGATCGAGATCGTGCACGACACCGGCTACGGCTATGCCAGCCCGGTGTCGCTGGCGCACCATCTGGCCCATCTGCAACCTGTGCATGACGAGCACCAGCAGTTGCTGGACTTTCAGCTCGACATCACGCCGCAGCCAGTCCAGCGCCGCGACAGCGTTGATGCGCTGGGCAATTTGCAATGCCACTTCAGCCTGGCCCAGCAGCACACGCAGCTGCGGGTGCGCGCCACCAGCCGCGTGCGCGTGCAGGCGCGCTTCGACGCACTGAGCCCCGACACCGCACCGGCCTGGGACGAAGTCGCGCGCAGCCTGAACTACGTGGCTGGCGCGCCGCTGCAGCCGGCGGTGGAGTTCGTGCAGCCTTCGCCCTATGTGCCGCGCCTGCCCGAGCTGCGCGACTACGCCGCACCGCTGCTCCCACCCGGGCGGCCGCTGGCGCAGGCGGCCCTGGCGCTGATGCACCAGCTTCACGCCGACTTTCGCTACGAGAGCCACAGCACCGATATCGACACCCCGCTGCTGCGCGCCTTTGCCCAGCGGCGCGGCGTGTGCCAGGACTTTGCCCACCTGCTGGCCGGCGCGCTGCGCATGTGGGGGCTGCCGGCCCGCTACGTCAGCGGCTATTTGCTCACCAGCGCGCCCGACAGCGGCGTGCCGCTGCTGGGCGCCGACGCCTCGCACGCCTGGGTGCAGGTGTGGTGCCCGGGCACCGCGGGCGTGCCCGACAGCGGGCCCGGCGCCGGCTGGCTGGACCTGGACCCCACCAACAACCAGGTGCCCGGCGCAGGCCATGTTCGCGTTGCCGTGGGGCGCGACTTTGGCGATGTGACGCCCTTGCGCGGCGTCATCCGCGGCGGCGGGCAGCACACCTTGCGTGTGGCGGTCAACACGCGCGAAACCGGCCCGCTTGTTGCTAACGTTTGACCACGTGGAGACCCCAGCTGCCATGAAGTCCCCCTTTGACGAAATGCTGACCCCTTCGGCCGAGGTGCGCGAGCAATACCAGCGCTACAAGGTCTGGCTCGACCGCCAACCGGCTGCCACCATGCAGGCCCGGCGCGAAGAAGCCGAGATGATCTTTCGCCGTGTCGGCATCACCTTCGCGGTGTACGGCGCCAAGGACGAAGACGGCTCGGGCACCGAGCGGCTGATTCCGTTCGACCTCATCCCGCGTGTCATCCCCAAGCACGAGTGGGTCGAGATGGAAGCCGGCCTGCGCCAACGTGTGACGGCACTGAACCGCTTCATCCACGACGTCTACCATGACCAAGAGATCTTGAAGGCCGGCGTGGTGCCCGCCGAACAGGTGCTGGGCAACAGCCAGTTCCGCAAGGAGATGATGGGCGTGGCGCTGCCCGGCAACATCTACTCGCATGTCTCGGGCATAGACATTGTGCGTGCCGGTGCGGCTGATGGCAGCGGCACCTACTACGTGCTGGAAGACAACCTGCGCGTGCC
>JANOLY010000374.1:0-7014 GCA_031420055.1 Burkholderiales bacterium
CCTGATGGACCACCGCATCTTCGCCACGCCGGTGCTGGGTTGGCTGTTCCGCCTGGGCAGGGCGATCCCGATTGCGCCGCAGCGCGACGACCCGGCGGCCTACGAGCGTGCCTTCGACGAAGCCCGCCGCGTGCTGGACGACGGCGACCTGCTGGGTATCTTCCCCGAAGGCGGCATCACGCGCGACGGCAGCCTGGGCGAGTTCAAGGGCGGCCTGATGAAGATCCTGCAAACCCACCCGGTGCCCGTGGTGCCGCTGGCGCTGCACAACCTGTGGGCTCGTTCTTCTCGCGCATTGAAGGCGGCTCGGCCATGAAGCGGCCACTGCGCCGCGGGCTCTTCAGCCGCGTGGCGCTGGTGGCCGGGCCGGCGCTGCCGGCAGCGGCTGTCACGCCGGCGGGTCTGCGCGACAAGGTGGCGGCATTGCTGGCGCAGTAGGGGCGGCGGCGGCGTTGTTTTCTGATGCGGTTGAATGCGCATTGAGATTGACGGCAACGGTCCCGAGCGCGCACATTACCGGCTCCCGCAACGCACGCCACAGGAGGCCCTCATGAAGACGCACGATCTTTCGCCCCTGTCGGCCCGCGCCCACTGAACCTGCGCCCCAGCGTCCCGCCCGTCGCCGTGCCCCGCACGGTCTGAAGACTTGGCAAGGCCCTGGTGGCCAGGCTCACGCCCCGGCCGGCAAATACCCACCCCTGACTTCGTTCGTGGGCCTCTTGGCCCGCGCGTCTGCGGTCGCTTGCGCGCCGCGATGGTTTGCCTTGCACGGAACTGCACATCACCCATGTTCGACGACTCCATAACGTCGCGGCTGCGCGCCATCGGCCTGTCGAGCGCCATGCTTCAACAACTCTTGTCCTGCGCGCCGCACGGCGCCCAGCCCGGCCCGCAACGGGTCACAGAAGTCCAGCGTGAAAGCCTGACCCTGCATGACGGGCAGGCTGAGCACGACGCGCGCTTGCTGCCCGCATTGCGCCAGCAGCTGGCCGAGCAATCCGACGCCCTGGCCGTGGGCGACTGGGTGCTGGCCGATCGCAACGAGCACGGCCAGTGGTGGGTGCACAGCCGCGTGCCGCCAATGAACCAACTGGCCCGGCGCTTGCACGACGGGCGCGACAAGGTCACGCGCACGGTCATCGTCAGCAATGTCGACACCGCCTTGCTGGTGATGGGGCTGGACGGCGACTACAGCCCGCGCCGCATCGAACGCTACCTGGCCCTGGTGCGCATGGCCGGCGTGGCGCCGGTGGTGGTGCTGACCAAGTCCGACCTGTGCGCCGACCCGCAAGCCCGCTTGCTCGAAGTGCAGGCACTGCTGCCATCTGGCGCCTGGGCCGTGGCCGTGAATGCACTGGGTGATGAGCCGCGCCTGCTGCTGGCCGACTGGCTGGGCCAAGGGCAGACGCTGGTGCTGCTGGGCTCCAGCGGCGCGGGCAAGAGCACGCTGACCAACTCGCTCATCGGCCACGACCATCAAGTCACGGGCGGCAACCGCACTGGCGACGGCCGCGGCCGCCACACCACCACCGCGCGCTCCTTGCATGTGGTGCCGGGCGGGGCCTGCATCATCGACACGCCGGGCCTGCGCACGTTGCGGCTGGACGGCGACGCCGATGCGTTGGGCAGCGTCTTCGAGGACATCACGCAACTGGCGCTGCGCTGCCGCTTTCGCGACTGCGGCCATGGCGACGAACCGGGCTGCGCCGTGCGTGCAAGCGTGGACCCGGCGCGCTTGAAGAGCTACCAGAAGCTGCTGCGCGAGTCCCGGCGCGACAGCCTGACAGCCCTGGAGCGCAAGACCCAGGTGTCGCAGTGGAAGGCCCGCGGCAGGCAGGCCGCGGTGCGCATGGCGCACAAGCGTGGCCACGAAGGCCCGCAGCGGTCGGGGCGCGGGTGATGGCCCTGCAGCGCCAGCGGTTCGGCGTCAGTATCGCGTGTCGTTGCCCGGGGCCTGGACCAGCCCGTCGCGTCGCGCCAGGCTGGGGAACAGCCGCAGCCACAGGGCCGCCACCAGCAGCCTGCCCACGCCACCCAGCAGTACGGCGAAGAGGTCCAGCGACACGACGCCCAACACCACCTTGTGGCCCCAGACATAGTGCACGCCGGCCAGCAGGGTCTGCAGCGTCACGGGTGCCAAGGGCGGCGGGCGGTGCGCGTAGCGTATGGCCAGGCACAGCGCGCAGGAGACCAAGAACAGCACAGCGCACACGGCGCAGGTGACGGCCGCACCGGCCACGTAGATCAACCCGCCCAGCGCCGGCCCGGCGTTTTAGACAAACGGCATCCCTGTTAAGCTCGATCGGCCATGTCCATAGAAGACGCCAGTCTCAAGGCCCACCCGCCCAGTGCATTGCCGCGTGGCACGCGGCTGGGAGAGTTCGAGCTTCGGCATGTGCTGGGTGTGGGCGGTTTCGGCATTGTGTACTTGGCTTTCGACCACGCGCTCGAACGCGAGGTGGCGGTGAAGGAATACCTGCCCGCCACGCTGGTGGGGCGCACCGAGACCATGCACGTCACGCTGCGCTCGCAGTCCGATGCCGACACCTTTGCACTGGGACTGAAGTCTTTCGTCAACGAAGCGCGTCTGCTGGCGCACTTCGACCACCCCTCGCTGTTGAAGGTACTGCGCTTCTGGGAAGCCAACGGCACGGCCTACATGGCCATGCCGGTGCTGCGTGGACACACGGTGAAGGAAGTGCGGCTGGACATGAAGCAGCCGCCCGACGAGGCCTGGATGCGCGCCTTGCTCGACCCCTTGTTGGGTGCCATCGAGCGGTTGCACGCCGAGGGCGTGTTCCACCGCGACATCGCGCCCGACAACATCCAGATCGAGCCCGACGGCCACCCCGTGCTGCTGGACTTTGGTGCCGCGCGGCGTGTCATCAGCGACAAGACCCAGTCGCTCACGGCCATCCTCAAGCCGGCCTACGCGCCCATCGAGCAGTACGCCGAGGCCGGCTCGGTCAAGCAAGGACCGTGGACCGACCTGTACGCGCTGGGTGCGACCATGCATTACGTGCTGCTGGCGCGCCCACCTTTGCCGGCCACGACCCGGGCGGTGCATGACGACCTGCCGCCGCTGTCGTCGCAAGACGCGCCAGGCTGCAGTGCTGAATTCCTGAACATCATCGACTGGATGCTGGCGCCACGCCCGGCCGACCGCCCGCAAAGCGTGGCCGCGCTGCGCGACGTGCTGGCTGGCCGCACCCCGGCGCCGCGCCGCCGCGTGGCCGAGCCTGTCGCGCCCGGGTCGTGGGAGCGCACTGTTGTCCATACGCCCGCTGTGCCAGCGCCGGCGGCCGTGGTCGAAAGAACGTACGCCGCAACCATGGTCATGCCGCCGCGCGAGACGCCGGCACCGGCGTCATCTGCGGGCGCACCGGCGCCCAGGCCAACGCCAGCAGTGGGCCCAGGGCAGTCCGACGCAGCCGGTGGTGCGGCTGCGCCCCGATCGCGACTTCTTCCGGCGCTGCTGGGCGTGGCCGTGGTCGCTGTCGTCGGCGCGGCGGTGGCCTTCGGACTGCGGCCAGGCGGGGCGCCGTCGCCTCAGCCCGCGGCCTCGGCGCCCGACGTGGCGCTGGTGGCGGCCAGTGCGCCCGCAGCGACGGCGTCGGTCGTGGCAATGCCAGCGCTGCCAACATGGGTGGCCCCGGTGCCCGCTGTGGCGGCGAGCCGGCCCCTCGCCGCGGTGCTGGCCAGCCCGGCGCCCGTCGACAAGAAGCCGCCACCGGTTCGTGTCCCCGCCGCTGCGACCGCCACCACACCCAGCCTGTCGCCCGCAACCGAACAGCAGGCGGCGCCAGCGAATCCGCCCGTGCAGTCAGAGCAGCCGCAACCCACGCGCGCGCAAGCCAGCGTGCCCGCGCCCACCGTCCTGCCCGCCGCACCCCCAGCCAAGGCCGTGGCGAGCGGGCCCGACGCCACGTGCGCTGGCCGCAACCAGCTGGCCCACTTCGTCTGTATGGAGCGCGAGTGTTTGCGTTCAGAGCTGAGTGCCAATCAGCACCCGGACTGCCGGAAGTGGCGGGCGGGCCGGGTCAGCGACAGGTCCACCGATTGATGCCCGACGGGCGGACTGAATGACACCCGGCTCTGCAACGCGTTCACCCGCGCGGCCGGGCCGGGCGCCAGCAGCCGACGAACGCCCCCACGCCGCCGTGTGGCCCGCCCGCCTGCCGCGCGATCTGGTCGTGCCCGAAACCACCCTGTGGTTCAACCTCGAGGTCAGCGCGCGCCGCTACCCGGACAAAGCGGCCTACCTGTACTTCGGCTGCGCACTGAGCTATTCAGAGTTGCACCAGCAGGCCCTGGCGCTGGCCGGCTGGTTGCAGGCGCAAGGTGTGCATGCCGGCGACCGGGTGGCCCTGTTCATGCAGAACTGCCCGCAGTTTGTGGTGGCCGTCTACGCCGTGCTGCGCGCCGACGCCGTGGTGGTGCCGGTGAACCCCATGAACCGGGCGCACGAGTTCGTGCACTACATCGTTGACCCCGCCACGCGGGTGGTGGTCACCACGGCTGATCTGGCGCCCGTCGTGGCCCAGGCCAACGCCACGCTCGCGCCGGCTCAGCGCCTGCGCTGCATCCTGGCCACGCACATGACGGACGCCATGCCGGACGCCAGAACCGAGAGCGAGGTCGACCCTGCCGAACAGCCCGCGCTGGCCGTCCTGGACTGGCTGCGGCGCGACTGGCCGCTGCCCGCGGGCGCCCTGCGCTGGCGCGACGCCCTGGCCGCGGGTCTGCTACCCAGCCCGGCCACGGCCGCGCCCGACGACCTGGCGCTGCTGCCCTACACCTCGGGCACCACCGGCCTGCCCAAGGGCTGCATGCACAGCCACCGCACGCTGATGTGCAACGTGGTGGGCGGGTCGCTGTGGGGACAGGCCAGTGCAGAAGCCGTCAGCCTGAGCGTGGTGCCCATGTTCCACATCACCGGCATGATGTACGGCGTGCTCAGCTCGGTCTACAACGGGCTGACCGCCGTCGTGATGCCGCGCTGGGACCGCGAACTGGCCGGGCGCCTGATTTCGCGCCACCGGGTGACGCACTGGACCTGCATCCCCACCATGGTCATCGACCTCTTTGCCAGCCCCAACTACCGCGACTTCGACCTGACCAGCCTGCGCTACCTGTCCGGTGGCGGTGCCGCGATGCCCCACGCGGTGGCCGAGCGGCTGCAGCAAGAGTTCGGGCTGAGCTTCATCGAAGGCTACGGCCTGACCGAAACCGCCGCCCCCAGCCACAGCAACCCCACCGAACGCGCCAAGCTGCAGTGCCTGGGCATCCCCCTCTTCGGTGTCGACAGCCGCGTCATCGACCCCGACACGCTGTTGCCCGTGCCGCAAGGCGAGGTTGGCGAGATCGTCACCCACGGGCCCATGGTCTTCAAGGGCTACTGGGGCCACCCCGAGGCCACGCGCGCGGCCTTCATCGACATCGACGGCAAACCGTTCTTTCGCACCGGCGACCTGGGCCGCGTCGATGAAGAGGGCTACTTCTTCCTGACCGACCGCTTGAAACGCATGATCAACGCCAGCGGCTTCAAGGTCTGGCCCAGCGAGGTCGAGTTGCTGCTCTTCAAGTGCCCCTGGGTGCAGGAGGCCTGCGTGATTTCTGCCGTCGATGCGTACCGGGGTGAAACCGTCAAGGCGGTGATCGTGTTGCGCCAGGAAGCGCGTGGCCGGACCGCAGAACAAGACGTCATCGACTGGGCCCGCGAACACATGGCCGTGTACAAGGCGCCGCGTGTGGTGGAGTTTGTTGACGAACTGCCCAAGAGCGGCTCGGGCAAGGTGATGTGGCGGTTGCTGCAGGAGCGCGAGCGCGCAGGCTAGCGCCGTGGGCCGGCAGTGCCAGCAATGCAGCAAGTGCTGGTCCATACTCCAGCCCCTGCCAGAACCACTCGGAGAACACCATGCCCGGACTCTTGCCCCGCGTTGACGAAGACGGCCTGCTCGAGTACTCGGTGGTCTACACCGACCGCGCGCTCAACCACATGTCGCAGAGCTTCCAGGGCGTGATGCGCGACATCTCGCGCACATTGAAGTCGGTCTACGGCGCCAGGTCGGCCGTCGTGGTGCCGGGCAGCGGCACCTTCGGCATGGAAGCCGTGGCGCGCCAGTTCGCCACCGGCAAGAAGGCGCTGGTCATCCGCAACGGCTGGTTCAGCTACCGCTGGACACAGATCTTCGACATGGGCGGCATCCCGGCGCAGGCCACGGTGCTCAAGGCGCGTCGCATTGCGCCAGGCAAGCAGGGCGCTTTTGCACCGGCGCCGATTGCCGAGGTCGTGGCCACCATTCAGGCCGAGCGGCCCGACGTGGTCTTCGCTGCGCACGTCGAAACATCCGCCGGCATGATCCTGCCCGACAGCTACCTGCGCGCCGTGGCCGATGCGGTGCACGCGGTGGGTGGGCTCTTCGTGCTGGACTGCATCGCCTCGGGCACGATCTGGGTGGACATGGCGGCCACCGGCGTCGACGTGCTGATCAGCGCGCCGCAAAAGGGCTGGAGCGGCTCACCGTGCTGCGCGCTGGTGATGCTCAGCCCGCTGGCGCGCGAACGCATCGACAGCACGCAGAGCACCAGCTACGCCTGCGACCTGCGCAAGTGGCTGCAGATCATGGAAGCCTACGAAGGCGGCGGCCATGCCTACCATGCCACGCTGCCCACCGATGCGCTGACATCGCTGCGCGATGTGATGCTCGAGACCGAGACCTATGGCTTTGAGCGTGTGCGCGCCGAGCAGCAACAGCTAGGCGACCGCGTGCGCGCCATGCTGGTACGCCGCGGCTACCGCAGCGTCGCGGCCGAAGGCTTCCAGGCGCCTGGCGTAGTGGTCAGCTACACCGACGACGCGGCCATGCAGTCGGGCAAGGCCCTGATGGCGCAAGGCCTGCAGATTGCCGCCGGCGTGCCCTTGCAGTGCGACGAGGGCGCTGACTTCCAGACCTTCCGCATCGGCTTGTTCGGCCTGGACAAGCTGCACCACATCGACCGCACCGTGGCCAA
>JANOLY010000375.1:0-4325 GCA_031420055.1 Burkholderiales bacterium
TTCAACGTCACCTTCTTCCCCATGCACTTTCTGGGGCTGGCCGGCATGCCGCGGCGTTATGCCGACTACCCCATGCAGTTCACCGGCTTCAATATGCTGGCGTCGGTCGGCGCCTTTGGCTTCGGTTTCATGCAGGTGTACTTCTTCCTGGCTGTGGTGTTGCCGATGATGCGCGGCCAGGGCGAGCCCGCGCCCCAGAAGCCCTGGGAAGGCGCAGAGGGCCTGGAATGGGAAGTGCCGTCTCCGGCGCCGTGGCACACCTTCGAAACCCCACCCAAGCTGGACGCCAGCGCCACGCGGGTGATCGGTTGATCTGCTGATGACCGTGCTGAGCGACGCGCAACGCAAGGCCAATCTGCGATTGGCGCTGATCCTGGCCAGCTTGGCCGGCGTGTTCCTGCTCGGCTTTGTTGTCAAGATCTGGTGGATGGGGTCATGAGCAACGGCGCCAAGTCCTTCGCGCTGGCCGAAAACCGCCGCATGCTGGGCAAGCTGCTGGTGGTGGCTGCTGTGATGTTCGGCTTTGGCTACGCGCTGGTGCCTATGTACAAGGCCATCTGCGAGGCGCTGGGGATCAACGTCTTGTCGCTCACCGAGCAGCGCGTGGCCAGCGGTAGCTGGAGCGGGCGCACGGCGGCGTCCAACACCCAGGTCGACACCACACGCACCATCACGGTCGAGTTCGACGCCAACGCGCGCGGGCCCTGGGACTTCAAGCCCGCCGTGCGTTCGATGCAGGTGCACCCGGGCGAGATGGCCACGGTGATGTACACCTTCCGCAATGTGCAAGACCGGCGCATGGCGGCCCAGGCCATCCCCAGCTACGCACCACGTCAGTCGGCGGCATTCTTCAACAAGCTGGAGTGCTTCTGCTTCAACGAATACATCCTGGCCCCGGGCGAAGCGCGCGAGTGGCCGGTGGTGTTCGTGATCGACCCCAAGCTGTCCAAAGACGTCACTACCATCACCTTGTCCTACACCTTCTTCGAGGTCGGCGGCAAGGTGCCGGCCGCGCCCGCGGGCGGCCTGACGGCCGCGTCGGTGAAGGCTGCTGGCACATGAAAAACAGCCCCGACGCGCCGACCAAGGGCACGTTCTTGCAAACCGCGCGCGCCGTGGCGTGGTCGTTTTTCGGCGTGCGGCGCGCAGTCGATCTCGAACACGACGTGCTGCGGCTGAACCCGGTGCATGTGGTGGTGGGGGGTGTGCTGGGCGCGGCGCTGTTTGTCGTGATGCTGGTGGTGTTGGTGAAGTGGGTGGTGGGCAGTGGCGTGGCCGCTTGACCCGGCGACAAATTCAGACGGTTTGTGATCCAGGAGAGCATTCAAGATGTCAGGCACGACACCCGCGGGCACCACGCCCTACTACTTCATTCCCTCGCCTTCGGCGTATCCGGTGGGGGTGGCTGCTGGCCTGTTCCTGGTGATCCTGGGCGCCAGCCAGTGGATCAACGGCGTGGGCTGGGGCGCCTGGATGCTGCTGGTCGGCATGACCGTTTGGCTGGCCGTGCTGTTCCAGTGGTTTCGCCTGGCCATCGGCGAGAGCGAAAGCGGCCAGTACTCCGAGCGTATCGACGTGTCCTTCCGCTGGAGCATGAGCTGGTTCATCTTCTCCGAGGTGATGTTCTTTGCCGCCTTCTTCGGCGCGCTGTACTGGGCGCGTGTGCACTCGGTGCCCACGCTGGGCAACCTCGACCACCAGCTGCTGTGGCCTGACTTCAAGGCCATCTGGCCCAGTTCCGGTGTGGGTGCGACGGCCTCGCCGGCCGGCATCGTCGAGCCCTTCTCCACCATCGGCCCGTGGCCCTTGCCCACCATCAACACGGCCTTGCTGCTGACCTCAGGCGTGACGCTAACGATTGCGCACCACGCCCTCATCGCCGGGCAGCGCAGCAAGACGATTTTGTGGATGTGGATCACCGTGCTGCTGGGCGCGGCCTTCGTCTGCGTGCAGGCCTACGAGTACCTGCACGCCTACCGCGACCTGAACCTCCGGCTCGACTCCGGCATCTTCGGCTCCACCTTCTTCATGCTGACCGGCTTCCACGGTTTCCATGTGTTCGTGGGCATGCTGATGCTGGTCTTCATCACCCTGCGCTTGATGAAGGGCCACTTCACGCCCGAGCGGCACTTTGGCTTTGAAGGTGCCGCCTGGTACTGGCACTTTGTTGACGTGGTCTGGCTGGGCCTGTACTTCATCGTCTACTGGCTCTAGCCGCGGGGCGCCTGCGCCGCTACCAGGCGCCGCCGCGTGCGGCGCCTTTTTTTTGGTCGATCAGGAACCGACGGGAAGGCCCGTGGGACGCACCCAGCCCATGTACCAACCGAGCAGGATGAACAGGAACAGCGCCACCGACAAGCCCACCCGCAGGGCCAGGGCGCGTGCCATGTTCTTGCTGCGGCGGTCGCCGCCTTGGCTGCCCTTGCGCAACATGAACACACCGGCACTGGCCAACGCGCCCAGCACCGCCACCATCAAGAGCACCATCACGATTTTCATGCGTCCAGTCTATTCGTTCGCTGCGCGGCCGTGGGTTTGAGCCGCCGCAGCGCCGTGGTGCTGCTGGCCGCCGCGCTGGCCACCGCGCTCACCGCGCGCTTGGGCGTGTGGCAGCTTGACCGCGCTGCGCAGAAGAACCAGTTGCAGGCCGCCATGGACAGTCGGCGCGCGCTGCCGCCGCTGGCCGCGGCGGAGCTGGCCACTGACGCCGACACCGCCGCCACGCAGCACCACCGCACCATCGTGCTGCAGGGGCAGTGGGTGGCCGAGCACACCATCTATCTCGAAAACCGCCAGATGAAGGGCGTGCCCGGCTTTTTTGCCGTGACGCCGCTGTTGCTGGACGACGGCACCGCCGTGCTGGTGCAGCGCGGCTGGTTGCCGCGCGACCCGGCGGACCGCACGCGCATCGTGGCCGCGCCAGCGGTCGGCGGCCGGGTGCGGGTGCAGGGTTTGATTGCCCCGCCACCTTCGCGGCTGTACGAGTTCGACACCGCGGCCTCGGGGCCGATCCGTCAGAATCTGCAACTCGTCGCCTTCGCGCGTGAAACCGCACTGCGGCTGCGGCCGCTGTCGGTGCAGCAGAAAGACGACGCCTCGCAGCCTTCTGACGGCTTGATGCGGCAATGGCCGGCACCGGCCAGCGGCGTCCACAAACACTACGGCTACGCGTTTCAGTGGTTCGCGCTGAGCGCGCTCATCCTGGGTCTTTATGTCTGGTTCCAACTCATCCGCCCCCGCCGGTCCGCCCGTGCCTGAACCCCTGAGCATGACGGTGCACAGCGTGCGCGCGCCGCAGCTGGCCGACGCCGCCGAGTCACCAGACCCGCAGCGCCGTCGCCTTGGCCGCTGGAAGATGCTGCTGGTGCTGTTGATGTGCGCAGCACCCGTCGTCGCCTCGTACTTCACCTACTACGTGGTGCGCCCCGAGGGCCGCACCAACTACGGCACGCTGATCCTGCCCACGCGCAGCATGCCCGACCTGGCGCTGCGCACGCTGGAAGGCGCGCCGGTCACGGCAGCGTCTTTGCGCGGGCAGTGGCTGTTGATGGTGGTGGCGCCCGCCGCCTGCGACGAGGCCTGTCAGAAGCAGTTGTTCATGCAGCGTCAGTTGCGCGAGATGCTGGGCCGCGAGCGCGACCGGCTGGACAAGGTCTGGCTGGTGACGGACGCGGCCGAGCCGAGCCTGGCCCTGCGCGCGGCCATGCAGGCCGGCGTGCCAACCCAGGTGCTGCGCGTGGATGCCACGGCCCTGACGCAGTGGCTGCAGCCCGAGGCCGGACACGCGTTGCACGAGCACCTGTATGTGGTCGACCCCATGGGCGAATGGATGTTGCGCCTGCCCGCCAACGCCGATCCGGCGCGCGTCAAGCGCGACCTGACCAAGCTGCTGCGCGCGTCGTCGTTCTGGGACACCCCGGGTCGCTGAAGCCAGCATGGACACTGCCACCCCGCTGGTTGACTTCGCGCCCCTGGCCCGCCTGCTGCTGCTGGCCGTGGCGATTGCAGCGCTGCCGCTGAGCTGGGTCTGGCTGCGCCGCCGCGGCGCGGACACGCGGGCCCGCTTGGCTGCGCTGACAGCATTCACGCTGTTCCTCACCTTCGACCTCATCGTCTTCGGTGCGTTCACGCGCTTGTCCGACTCCGGACTGGGCTGCCCCGACTGGCCCGGCTGCTACGGCGCGGCCAGTCCGCTGGGCGCGCACCAGGACATCCAGGCCGCGCAAGCCGCTGCGCCGTCGGGTCCGGTGACTTTTTCCAAGGCCTGGATCGAGATGATCCACCGCTACCTGGCCATGACGGTGGGCGTGCTGATCCTGGTCATG
>JANOLY010000376.1:0-6930 GCA_031420055.1 Burkholderiales bacterium
GGGGTTTTTGGTGGTGCGCCCCACCGACAACTTCTAACGCCCGCTCCAACCCCGGGGGTGGCTGGGGGGGGGCCCCGACAAGTTCGCCGGCCTGCCGGTGCTGCCGGGCGACACCATCGTCGTGCCCGAAGACGTCAACAAGGTGACGCGAAACCAGAACCTGAAGGACTGGGCGCAGATCATTTACCAGTTCGGGCTTGGGCTGATCGCGGTCAAGTCGATCAACTAGTGGACATGGCAGAAGACGGCACCTCCGCCAGCAATGGCGATGGCCGCGGCGATGCCGGCGGCATGGAAACCCTGATTGCCCTCGCCGAACGCTGGCGCTTGCTGGTGATCGGACCCTTCGCGATCGGCGTGGCCGTTCTCGGCGCCACCTACCTGGTCACGCCGACCTTCACGGCACGCACCGCTTTCCTGCCGCCGCAGCAGCAACAGAGCGCGGCGGCGTCGGCCTTGGCTTCGCTGGGTGGGCTGTCGAGCCTGGTCGGCGGTGCGGCGCAACGCACGCCGGCCGACCAGTACGTGGCGCTGGTGCTGAGCACCACCTTGGCCGATCGCCTGGTCGACAAGTACAAGCTGCTCGAGGTCTACGACAAGGATTGGCGCCAGGATGCGCGCAAGGAACTGGCCAAGCACACGCGCGCGGTGGCCGGCAAGCGCGACGGCCTGATCGTCATCGAGGTCGACGACACGAGCCCGCAGCGCGCCGCCGCCATGGCCAACAGCTATGTCGAGGAATTGCGCGAACTGACCAACCGCCTGGCGCTGACCGAAGCCCAGCAGCGCCGCATGCTCTTCGAAGGCCACCTGCAGCGCGCTCGCGATGGGCTGGCCAAAGCGCAGCAAGTGCTGCAGGCCAGCGGCTTTAATCAGGATTCACTCAAGGCCGAACCGAAGGCAGCCGCCGAGGGCTACGCCAGGCTCAAGGCAGAGATCACCACCAACGAAGCCCGGCTCGAGACCTTGCGCCGTAACCTCACCGACCAAGCGCCGGAAGTGCAGCAATTGGCTGCAGGATTGTCTGTATTGCGGGGCCAATTGTCTCGAGTCGAGGCCACAGCAGGCGGCGGCTCGTCTACCGACTACGTCAGCAAGTACCGTGAGTTCAAGTACCAGGAAGTGCTGTTCGAGTTGTTCTCTCGCCAGTACGAGTTGGCACGTGTTGACGAAAGCCGCGAGGGCTTGCTGCAAGTGGTCGACAAGGCGCAGGCGCCGGAGAAGAAATCCTGGCCACCGCGCGCGCTGCTGGCCGTGGCCGGCACGGTCGGTGGCTTCATGCTGCTGCTGGCCTATGTGCTCGGCACGCACCACTGGCGTCGCTCGGCGAGTGATCCCGCGGGTGCGCGCCAAGTGGAGCGACTGCGTGCAGCCCTGGCACGGCGATGAGGTGCAAGTTGGCGCAAAGCGGCACCGATCGGCACCGCAGCACAGCTAGCGCGGCCCGCGGCGCGATGCGGCAACGGGGCGCGACGGGCGGATGAGGACTGCCGTCGCGCGTATCTCTCGGGTCAGCGAGTTCGCCCCATGAGAGCCGCCAGCATTGCATGGAGCGGCGCCGGACTTCTTGCCCAACCCATCATCGCGTTGTTGGCACTGCCCCCGTTGTTGTCGAGTCTGGGCAGCGAGCGGTTTGGACTGCTCTCGCTGGCATGGGCACTGACCGTCGTGTCGGGGTTGTTCGACCTGGGCATCGGTCGGGCGATCACGAAACACATTGCCGAACAGGTCGGACGCGGCGACCTGACCGCCGCGGCGCGGGCCCTGGACATGGCCACCCGACTGTCGCTGCTGACCGGCCTGCTGGGCAGCGCAGGATTGCTCATCGTCGTCCTCGCCGGAGGCCATCGTGCGATCCGCTTCGACCCCATGCTCGATCAGGAGGTGGCCTGGGCGGCACTCGTGCTGGCCGCTGCGGCACCACTGCAAACCCTGTTGGCCACCTACCGCGGCGCCAGCGAAGCCCTGCAGCACTTTCGTGGCCTCAGCCTCGCGCGCCTGGCGCTGAGCGCGGCGAGCTTCCTCGCGCCCCTGGCCGCAGCGCAGTTCAGCACCCACCTCGTGGTCCTGGTGTCCTGTCTCGTGTTGGCTCGGGGCTTGGCCTGCCTGGTCTTCCGGCAACTGGCCTGGTCGACGTTGCCGCGCCCGAGCGCGCGTGCAGCCCTGGTCAGCACCGAGGCGCGCGGCCTGCTGTCGGCGGGCGGCTGGTTCACCGTGAGTGCGGTCATCACGCCGTTTTTGGTGCAGGCAGATCGCTTCTTTATCGGTGCCTTGCTGTCGGCAAGCGCCGTCGCGTCCTACGTTGTTCCCTTCGACGCCGTGACGCAGTTATTGGTCTGCGTCACCGCGGTCGCAACCGTCGCCTTCCCCAGCATTGCTGCCAACTTGCAGCGCGATCCACCGGCCGCCCGCCAGCAGTTCCTGCGCTGGTTGCGCGGCGTGGGGATCTTGATGGCCCTGGTGTGCTCGCTCACTGCGCTGGTCTTGCCGGCGGCATTGAGCCTCTGGCTCGGCGCCGCCGAAACCGCGGAGATGGCCAGCGTCGGGCGCTGGCTTTGCCTCGGTGTCTGGCTGAACGGCATGGGCGCCATGCTGATCACCTGGCTGCACGCCAGCGGACGCATCGCCGCCACGGCCCTCTTGCATCTGGTGGAGCTGCCCCTGTACCTCGCGCTGCTGGCCTGGCTGCTGGGCAGCCACGGTGTGACCGGTGCCGCCATCGCCTGGGTGCTGCGCGTCGGCGTCGACGCCGGCGCGCTGGCCTGGATGACGCTGGCCGACCGAACCGGACGAGCCAAGGCATGACCGTCGCGCTGCAACTCGCCATGCTCGCCGGCTTGCTGGGCCTGGCCGTCGCCGTGCTGCGACACACGGCGGATCCCATTCACCCGGCGGTGTTGCTGGCCGGGCTTTGGAGTCTGGTCCTGGGCCTATACCTACTCGCTCCGCATGCGCTGCAGGCGATCGGCATCGCAACCGTGCTGCTGGTCACGGCGGGCAGCGCCGCATTCGTGCTGGGAGCCTTGGCCGTCGGGCAATCGCCGCAAACCGCGACACGCGCGCGGTTCACCACCACTGCCATGCGACCGGCGCTGTTCTGGTTGGCCGTGCTGGGCTTGCCGCTGTACGCGATGAAAGCCTTCGAGTTGGCCGAGTCGGCCGCCTTCACGGAATCGATGCTGATCAACCTTCGCATCGCACTGACCGGGGAACGCGACGATGTCCAGACTTACGGCGTGCTGGGCTATCTGGTGCAAGTGTCGTTCGCCAGCACACTGGTCGAACTGGCGGCGAGCCGGCGGCGCGGATTCGAAGCCAGGGGCTGGATCTCGCTGCTGGTCTCGCTGGTCTACGCCCTGCTCGCAACCGGCCGGACCTTCGTGTTCGTCTTGATCATCGGGCTGGTCTTCGTCGCCGTGGTTCAGGGTCGCATCGCGCGGCGCCACCTGATCTGGGCCGCGGTCATTTCGCTCGGTGTGCTGTTCTTCGGCTTGGGTGTGCTGTTCAACAAGATCGGGGAAGACTCGCCCAACATCAACGCACTGGGTGCACTCGACGCGCTCGGGCTGTACCTGTTGGGCAGCCTGGCGGCGCTGGACCAGGCTCTGGCGGCCGACATGTCCCTGGCGTGGGGGTTGAACAGCTTGCGTTCGTTCTTCGCCGTGCTGCACAGTCTGGGCGCGGACGTAACGGTCGTATCCCTCGTCAAGGAATATGTCTATGTGCCGGAGCCGACCAATGTCTACACCGT
The DNA here is from genome assembly GCA_031420055.1 of Burkholderiales bacterium. Taxonomy (GTDB): domain Bacteria; phylum Pseudomonadota; class Gammaproteobacteria; order Burkholderiales; family Burkholderiaceae_C; genus Rubrivivax. Next base: position 3,752 of record JANOLY010000376.1, read on the forward strand.
GTTCCTGCCCTATGTCGAGGACTTCGGCCCGGCCGGCGCGGTGCTCTGCATGGCGCTGCTCGGCTGGGGCCACGCCCGCCTCTACTGCGCCGCAAAGTCGCTGGACCCTCGATTCGTGATCCTGCACGCGCTGGCCGTGTATGCCTTGCTCATGCAGTTCTTCCAGGATCAGTACTTCAGCCTGTTCACCTTCTGGGCCGTGTTCGTCGCGCTCGTGTTCCCGTGCTTCAGGCCGCTGCATGCCACGCGCCCTGGACGATCGGGCCCGCCGCCCCGACCATCGCTCCAAGCTTCATGACCGCATTGCCCGTCGCCACCTCCAACACGCACCAGCACCTGCTGACGGTGCTCAACACCTTGCTGGACGCCAGGCCGGTGGGCCCTCCCGTGCGCATCGTCGATCTCGGATGCGGCAATGGCCAATTGATCGAGTTCCTGCTGCAGGCATTGCCGCTGCTGCGCCCGGACCGGCAGTTCTGGATCGGCGGCCTGGATGTCAGCAACTCCCATGTGCAGCAGGCCGGCTACATCGACGCGACGCGCAGCCGTCTGCAGTCACGTTGGCCCGACATCGACTGGCGTGAACGAATCGCCTATGTCTCGTCGGAAGACCCATGGCCATTTGAGGCAGGCAGTCTGGACTTCGTTGTCAGCAACCAGGTGCTGGAGCATGTGATGGACCACGGCTTCTTCGCAGCCCAGTTGCTGCGCTGCCTCAAGCGCGGCGGCGCCAGCGTCAACTTGTTTCCCTTGCGCGAAGTGCTCTGGGAGGGCCATGCCCTGATGCCCCTGGTCCACCGCATCGCCGATCCGCAGCGCCGCAGTCAATGGATGCTGCGCCTGGCACGGCTCGGTTTTCGCGGGCACTACCACCGCGACATGGCGCGCTACGGCTGGCGCTCGCTGGAGGAGTTTGCGACCGTTTTCTCTGCGGTGCTGGAGCGCGACACCAATTACCTCAGTGCCCGCGAATTCCGTGAGCTGGCCCGCACGAGCGGGCTGGAGATTTCGTTTGCCTATTCCAAGGACTACTTCAGCTCCAAGCTCTTGTCGCTGCTGGGCCTGAGAGTCTCGCGCTACCGCAGCTACACCGCGCTGGACGCCATCGGATTCGGCATCGGCAAGTACCTTTCTTCGACCACTCTCGTGCTGAGCCGGCCGGCCTGAGCGTCATCGTGCTGACTTCGATGCTGCTGGCTATGCGGGCATGTTCGGTGGCGTCGTCACGGCCGTTGGCCGACGAGTGCCTGTCTCTGTGTTGGGTGGCGGTCGGGTTCAATCTCGGAATCCAGGCCGTGTCAGCAGCTCTGGCGCTGTGCGCCGTCGCGCTGCTGGTCTTCGCCCAGGCCGTGCTGATGACGCCCTACAGTCTGGCGCGCTTCTGAGCAGGAGGACCATGCCGCTGAGCCTGTCGATCGTGATCGTCAACTGGAACTCGGGCGAGCAGTTGCGCGAGTGCCTGGCCTCGCTCGATACCAGCTCAATGCGCTTGCCACCCGGCTCCGCGCTGCAGCAGGTCGTCGTGGTCGACAACGGCTCGACCGATGGCTCCAGCAAGGGGCTGGCGCTGCCGTGCGCCCGCCTGAGCATGATCCGCAACGAAGGCAACCGCGGCTTCGCCGCCGCGTGCAACCAGGGCGCCGCCGGCCTCGATGCGGACCTGATCCTGTTCCTCAATCCCGACACACGCCTGTTCGACGATTCGCTGGCGCTGCCGCTGGCGCATCTGGCCGAACCGGCGCATGCGCGCACCGGCATCGCCGGCATCCAGATCATCGACGAAGCCGGCCGCGTGGCGCGCAGTTGCGCGCGCTTCCCGACCGTGCGCCACTTCGCCTGCCAGGCGCTGGCGATCGATCGCCTGCTGCCCGGCCTGGGCCATGCGATGCGCGAGTGGGACCACGCCGACAGCCGCCCGGTCGACCAGGTAATCGGCGCCTTCTTCCTGATCCGGCGTGGGCTGTTCGAGCAACTCGGCGGCTTCGATGAACGATTCTTCGTGTACTTCGAGGAAGTCGACCTGTCGCTACGCGCGCATAAGGCCGGTTGGCGCAGCATGTACTTCGCCGATGCGCGAGCCTTTCACAAGGGCGGCGGTACCAGCGACCAGATCAAGGCTCGGCGCCTGTTTTATTCGCTGCGAAGCCGCCTCGCATTTGGTCGCAAGCACTTCGGCTTGGCGCGGCGCGGCGCGTTGCTGCTGGTGACGTTAGCGGTCGAGCCCTTGAGCCGGCTCGTACACCTGGGCCTGTCGGGCCGCTGGGCCGAGCTCGGTCATGTCGTGCAAGCCTACGCGATGCTGGCCGGTGATCGTCTGTGGCAGCGCCGGCAATGAGGCTGACTTGCCTGACTCGTTATGACGAACTCGGCGCCTCCTCGCGGGTGCGCTTCGGTCAGTTCCGCTCGCCCTTCGAGCGGCTGGCGCCGGGCATCGCGTGGTCGCGCCATTCGCTGCTCGATGCGCGCTATCTACAGCGCAAGTACGCGGCGCGAAGCACGCTGCGCGACATCCTGCGCTGCTATGCCCGGCGCGCGATCGACTTGGCCCGCCTGCCGGCGCCCGATCTGCGCTGGATCGAGAAGGAACTGTGGCCCTTCGCGCCGGCCTGCCTCGAGCGCGCTGTACTGGCGTGGCGCCCCTATGCGCTAGACCTCGACGACGCCATCTTCCACAACTACGACCTGCATCCGCTTGCGCTGGTGCGCTGGGCCTGGGGCCACAAGATCGACCACCTGATGCGCGGCGCAGCGCTGGTTACCGCAGGCAATTCCTACCTGGCGCAGCGCGCGCGCGACGCCGGAGCACGTCGAGTCGAAATTGTGCCGACGGTGGTCGACATCGATCGCTATCCGCGCCAGGCATTGCGAACGCCCATCATTGGCGCGCCGATCGACATCGCCTGGATCGGCTCGCCGGTCACCGTGGCCTATCTGCAAGCGCTGGCCGAGCCGCTGCAGCAACTCGCCGCCCGCCACCGGGTACGGCTGGTGGTGATCGGCGCCGACGCACCGAGCCTGCCCGGCGTCCAGGTGGTGGCCAAGCCCTGGTCGGCCGACACCGAAGCGGCCGACCTGGCTGCTTGCCACATCGGCGTGATGCCGCTGCCCGATTCACCTTGGGAGCGCGGCAAGTGCGGCTACAAGCTGATCCAGTACATGGCCTGCGGCCTGCCGGTGGT
>JANOLY010000377.1:0-22353 GCA_031420055.1 Burkholderiales bacterium
CAGAAAGCCCGACTGCGTCTTCCGCGTGTAGTTGCCCGGTGCCGAGTTCTGGATGTCGCACTTCATCCGCCGCGACACGCTCCCGGCGCGCTGAGCGTACAGCTCCGCGACCTGCGCTGCCAACCGCGCGCCGCAGGCCGCGGGCCGCGGCCGCCGGGCGGGCGCGGGCCGTCGCGGCGCGGTGGTGCGGCGTCGTGGCGCGGCGGGTGTCCAGGCCCGATGGCGTTTCGGCCATCAAAACGCGGCTCGGGGCGGGGCTCTTGCGCCCGCTGCAAGGCTTCGGCGCGGGCCTGCACCAGTTGCGTTTCCAGATCAGCCTCGGCCAGACCCTTCAGTGCGCAGAAATTGGCCCGTGTGAGGGTGCTGCTCTCAAAGGCGCGCAGCAGTGCCGCGCGCTCGCGCCGTTCGTTGTCTTGCGCGGCATGCGCCTGGCGGGCCTGGGCTTCCGCGGCGCGGCGGCCGGCCTGCTCAGCAGCGCGGCGCTCCTCGAACAAACCGCGCCGGCGCGCAAGTTCCTGCACGGCGGCTTGGCGGTGTTCGTCGGCGATGTCGCCGGCCGGCGCGCCGTCCAGGTCCACCCGCTGCGGTGCCTGCGTCAAGGCCATCAGGTAGGCGTTGGTGGTGGTGTGGCGGTGCAGAAAGCCCGACAGCGTCTTGCGCGTGAAGATGCCCGGGGCACGCTGCTGGATGTCGGCCTGGATGCGCAGCTTCAAGGGCTGGGCGCGCTGCGCGAACAGCGCCGGGAACAGCCCCGCCAAGCGCGCGCCGCAGGCCGCGGGCGACAGCTCGGGGACAGCGGCTTGTGCCGCGGCGGGTGCTGCTGCGGGGTCTGCTGCGGGTTCGGCAGCGGGCGCCGCTGCGGGATCTGTAGGCGTTGCTGAATCACACGATGCACTCTCGTCTGCAGGCTGCAGGGCCCCATCAACGGCGGGTGGTGCCGGCTGCGCTGGCTCTGGCGTGTCGGGGGTCAAGGCCTGAGGCAGTGGCCCGGGTGCCAGTTCGGGCTGCGGCGCTTGGGCTGGGGCATCGGGCAGGTCGCCGCTGGGCGGCAGGGTCTCGGACATGGCGGGCGCAACAACGGACACGGGGGGGTGCCGATTGTCGCTGCTGCCACGCCGGCTGCGCTCAGCCCACAATGCCGGCACATGCATCACCCCCGCCCACCGCCCGGCCCATGAGCACCCCCAAGCCCGAACGTTGGCACCTGGCGGCTGACGACGCGCCATCCGCGACCTTGCTCATCCCGCCCGACGCCAAGCGCGAGCGGCGCTTCGAGATCGCCTGCGCCATCACCGTGCAGCGGCCCGCCGATTCGCCCCCAGCCTGGCACCAGATGACGGTGCAGGCCAACGGCGTGAAGCAGTGGAGCCGGCGCGTGCCAACGCAAAACCCCGGCGCCTATGACGGCCTGGACTACCGCTTCAGCCCCACCGTGCCGGTGGGCCAGGCGCTGCGCGTCAGCGTGGCCGTGGCCGGCCTGGGGGTGCGCCGGCGCAGCCTGGTGATCGAGGCCGACGAGATCTGATCCACCCCCCACCAAGGCAGGCCAACCCATGTCCGCACCCACCGCTTTCATCTGCGACGCCTTGCGCACCCCTTTTGGCCGTTATGGCGGCGCCTTGTCGGCGCTGCGCACCGACGACCTGGCGGCCTGGCCCATCCAGGCCCTGATGGCACGCCACCCGCAGGCCGACTGGGCCGCCTTGGACGACGTGCTGCTGGGCTGCGCCAACCAGGCCGGCGAGGACAACCGCAACGTCGCGCGCATGGCCGCACTGCTGGCCGGGTTGCCGGTGGCCGTGCCCGGCTGCACGCTGAACCGGCTGTGCGGCTCGGGCCTGGACGCGGTGGGCAGCGCGGCACGCGCCATCCGCTGCGGAGAAGCGCACTTCATGGTCGCCGGTGGCGTGGAAGGCATGAGCCGCGCGCCCTTTGTCATGCCCAAGGCCGACGCGGCTTTCAGCCGCAACCACGCGGTGTACGACACCACCATCGGCTGGCGCTTCGTCAACCCGCGCGTGAAGGCGCTGTACGGCGTGGACTCCATGCCCGAGACGGCCGAACACGTGGCGCGTGAATTCGGCATCGATCGCGAGGCGCAAGACCGCATGGCGCTGCGTTCGCAAGAGCGCGCGCTGCGGGCCCAGCAAGCGGGCTTCTTCGACGCCGAGATCAGCCCGGTGACGCTCCCGCCGAAAAAGGGCGCGCCCATCACCGTCAGCCACGACGAGCACCCGCGCGCCACCACACTGGACGCTCTGGCGCGGCTGGCCGGCATCGTCAGCGCTGACGGCAGCGTCACCGCCGGCAACGCCAGTGGCGTCAACGACGGCGCCTGCGCGCTGCTGCTGGCCAGCGAGCAAGGCGCGCATCGACATGGCTTGACGCCCCGCGCCCGCGTGCTGGGCATGGCCACGGCCGGCGTCGAGCCGCGCTTGATGGGCATGGGCCCGGCACCGGCCACGCGCAAGGTGCTGGCGATGCTGGGCCTGACGCTTGCGCAGATGGACGTGATCGAACTCAACGAGGCCTTCGCCGCGCAAGGCCTGGCGGTGCTGCGCGACTTGGGCCTGGCGGACGACGACGAGCGCGTCAACCCCAACGGCGGCGCCATCGCCCTGGGCCACCCGCTGGGCGCCAGCGGCGCGCGGCTGGTCACCACCGCCGTCAACCAGCTGCACCGTATGCACGCCGGCCGTGGCGGGCGCTATGCCTTGTGCACCATGTGCGTGGGCGTGGGGCAGGGCATTGCGCTGGTGATCGAGCGCGTGTAAGAGCGCCAGGCCCGATTCGTCGCCGGGCGCGGCTGCCCTGCCTACGGGGCTTGCGCGCTGAGCGCGGCGCGCCACGCCGCTGCTGCGGGCTCGGTCGGTTCGCCAGCCATGGCCTGCGCGAGCAAGGCCAGCGCTTGGTCACCGCGGCCGGCCGCTCGGTGGGCCGCAGCCGCCTTCAACACCACCGCCGCCAGCCGTGAGGCGAGCCGTTCGCGCACCCGCAGGGCCAGGCCCTGCACAGGCTCGCCGGCCAGGTACGCGCCGCGGTACAACGCCAATGCTGCGGCGGCGTCACCCGCCGCGGCGGCAGCTTCGAGAGCCGCCACGTCCGTCCACACAGCGCTGGGATTCAGCGCGATCCTGCCGTCGGCCACGCGCACCGATTCGGGCCAGTCGAGCCACTTGCGCAAGCGCGCAATCGCCATTTCCAGCGACGCCTTGGGTGCCTCGGCGTCAAGCGACGGCCAAAGCGCATCCATCAACCCCACCGCGCTCAGGCCGCCCGGGTGTGCAGCCAGCAGTGCCAACAACTCCCTGGGCCGCCGCTGTGCCTTTGTGCTGCCAGCCAGCGGCACGTCTTCGCGCCAGGCCGGCAAGCCACCGAGCACCTGCACGCGCAGCCGCCAAGGCCAGGCGGTCAGCCAGGGCTGCGGCGGCGGCAAGCTGCGTTCGCGCACGGCGTCGGTGACGAAGGCCGTGCAGACGCCGTCTTCCAGGCCGACGGCTGCCAGCCGCGCGGCCCAGCCGGGGTGGGCGACGAGAAAGCGCGTGTAGCCCGTAGCCGCACAGCGCCGCAGCGCGTCGGCACACAAGCTGCGGGCGGCGCCGTCGGCTTCACCCGACGCATCCAAGGCACGCACCGCCAGCGCCAGCTCGGGCAACGGCTGCGCGGCCAGCAGCGCTTGCAGCATCGACAAGGCCTCTCGCGCCAGCGTCACCCGGCCCCCGTACTCGGCGTTGGACATCACCAGCGCCCACCAACGGGCTTGCCACAAGGGGCTGACACCGTCGGCCCGAACGGCGCTGTTCATCAACGCCAGCACGTGCTCGACCGCCGGCAGGTCGTTGCGCATGCCGTCGTGGTCGACCAGCAGCTTGGCCAGCAACACACGTTCGTCGGCGCCCATGCCGTGGCCGCCTGCACGCACGGTGTCAACACGCAGCGCGTCGGCCGCGCTCAAGTCCGGTGCGGCGGCATCGAAGCGGTCGAAGGTGGCCAGAGCCCCTTGCAGCACCTCGCGCGGGCCGCTGAAGCCCGCCCGTGCCAGGTCCAGCGAAATGACGGCGGCGCGCGACGCCAGGCCCCCTTGCAGCGCCAGCATGGGCGAGCCTTCAGTGTGCGCTTGCCTGGTGCCGGCCAGTTGGCTGTAGGCGATGCCCAGCGCGTCGGCCATCTGCGCGCGGTTGCAGCCGGCCAGCTTGGCCAGCTTGGCCAGGCCCAGGCTGGCGCCCAGCGCGCCGCACATGGCGGGGCGGAAGAAGCGCATGGGGCAATCTGCGCGCTGCCCAGCGTGGTGGCCACGTCGACCCCCAACACCAGGGCTTCGATGAGTGCGGCGCCGCTGACAGATACGCCGGCCTGCGACTGGCGTTCGGCCTGCGCCAGCAGCGCGGGCAGGATGGTTGCCAGCGGGTGCACCACGGCGCGCTCGTGCACGCAGTCGAATTCCTGGTTGTGGATTTGGTAGGCGTTCAGCATCGCCGCCGTGGGCGCCGGCCAGTGCCGGCCACGGGCCCAGTCGCGCGCGTCGCTGCCTTGGCCCCAGCCGGCGGCGGCAGCAGCGACTTCTGCCATGCCCGGGTGGCGGCTGCCGGCCAGGCCGACGCCGATGCTGTCGGTGACGAACACGCGGCGCCCTGCAAGCGGCCTGGCATACACTGAAACGCACCTTGTGATGGTCCCGATGCAGCCCAAGAAGATTCCGCGCTACCGCGCCATCGCCGACCAGCTCATCAACGACATCGTCGGCAAGAAGTTCGCCATCGGCCAGGCGCTGCCGGCCGAAACCGAACTCTGTGTGCAGTTGCAGACCAGCCGCCACACCGTGCGCGAGGCGCTGCGCATCCTGGAAGAAGCCGGCCTGATCGCGCGCCGCCAGGGCTCGGGCTCGGAGGTCATTGCCGACACCCCGCCGGTGCGCTACCGGCAAACGGTGGACAGCATCGAAGACCTGCTGCAGTACGGCAACGCCAGCCGGCTGCGCATTCTGCTGGCGCGCGAGATCGCCGCCGATGCATCGCTGGCCCAGACCCTGCATTGCGCGGTCGGCGCTCCCTGCATCGAATTGCACGGCCTGCGCAGCGAACGCGGCGCGGCCGGTCGGCCGTTTGCCGTGTCGCACGTGTACTTCCCACCGCAGCCCGCGCGCCGCCGGGCCCGGCTGCTCAACCTGGCCACCGCGCTGCCGGTGATGCTGGAGTCGCTGGACGCGCGCACGCTGGGCCACATCGAGCAGACCTTCGAGGCGGTGGCGCTGGACGCCGACATCGCCGCGCTGCTGCAAGCGCGCCGCGGCGCACCGTCGCTGCGCGCCCGCCGCGCCTACTTCGACCGACAGGGCGACATCGCGGTGATGGCCATCACCTGGCACCGTGGCGACCTGTTCCGCTACGCCACCGTGCTGCGCCACGAGTCGGCTTGAACTCAACAGCGGTAACCCGCGCTTGCCACCACACTGGGTGAACCCCTAAGATCAAGTTGTACGGACAAGTTGATCCGTGGACCCTCGCTCAGCAGGCCCGCTCCGGGGTCTGGGCGACAACGGGAGAGCCGGGCTTGGCCGAGGCATTGATCGATTCGCTGCGCACCTTGTGTGGTGCTGATGCCGTGGCCAACGATGCCGCGGCGCGCCGGCTGGCCGGGCACGACCTCTTTTCAAGCGCCGGCGCGGCGCAGCAGGTGGTGTGCGGCCAGCACCACGGGGCGGTCGACCAAGCGGCCGTCGAGCTGCATGGCTGCCGCGTCGGCATGGGTGGCCTGCACCACCCGCTGCGCCCAGGCCAGCGCCTCGGGCGTGGGGGTGAAGGCGGCATGCACGGGTGCCACCTGCGTGGGGTGGATGAGCGCCTTGCCGCTGTAGCCCAGCGCGGCCACACGCCGCGTCTCGTCGCCTGCGCCTTGCGGGTCGGCCACACCCAGCCAGGGCACGTCGATGGCGCCCAGTTGGGCCGCCGCCGCGGCCATCACCAGCGTGGCGCGCGCGTGCAGCAGCGGCTCCCACGCCAAGGCGCAGCCCAGCTCGGCGGCCAGGTCGGCGCCGCCGAACATCAGCGCCTGCAACTGGGGGTGGGCGTGGGCGATGTCGGCCGCGGCCAGCAGCCCGCGCGCGCTTTCAAGCAGCGCGATCAGCGGCACGCCAGGCAGGTGCGCGGCGAGCATGGTCACGTCGGCCGCGCTTTCGGTCTTGGCCAGCATCACAAAGGCCGGTGCCAGCGCTGACGCTGAACAAGCCTCTGCCAAGGCCAGCAGGTCGCGCAGGCCATCGGCGCTGGACAAGCGGCTGATGCGCACACCCACCGAATGCCCCGCGGGCTGCGCGGCGATGAACTGCCACGCCGCCGTGCGCGCGGCGGGGCGGTCGCCCGGCGGTACCGCGTCTTCAAGGTCGATGCACACCGTGTCGGCGCCACTGGCCACGGCCTTGGCGTAGCGCTCGGGCCGGTTGCCGGGCACAAACAACAGCGAGCGCGCGTCGCGCAGAGCAGTCATGGCGATGCGGCCGGCGCCGGCACGGCCGCGGCAAAGTGTTGGGCGATGGCGCCGCGGCTGGTCACCCACACGCCTTGCCCACGGCCGGCATGTTCAAGAAACGCCCGCAGCGCACCGATGCGACCGGGCCTGCCGATGATGCGCAGGTGCAGGCCCAGCGACATCAAACGCGGCTGCGCAGCGGTTTGCGCTTCACGCAGCTGTTCGTCGAAGGTGTCGCAGGCGTACTTCAGCCACATGTCGGGCGTGTAGGCGGGGCTGACCCACATCTTCATGTCGTTGCTGTCCAGCGCGTAGGGCACGATCACCATGGGCCCGCGGCCGCCCACCACGTCGCCCCAGAACGGCGTGTCGCGGCTGTAGTCGTCCATGTGGTACGTGAAGCCTTCTTCTTGCAGCAGCCGGCGCGTGGCGTCGGTGTGCAGGTATCGCGACAGCCAGCCCGTGGGCCGCGTGCCCATGGTGCTTTCGATGCTGTTGGCGGCGCGGCGGATGAAGGCACGTTCATCGGCCTCGTCCATGCGGAACTGGTACACCCAGCGCCAGCCGTGTGAACACACCTCGTCGCCGCGGGCGCGAATGCTTTGCGCCAACTGCGGCGCGCGTTCCAGCGACAGGGCGGCTGCCGTCCACGTGGCGCGCACGCCGTGGGCATCAAGCAGCGCCACGATGCGCGGCGCGCCTTCGTGGATGCCGTAGCGGTAGTTCGATTCGTTGCCGTGCATACGCACCGGCTTCTTGATGACGACGCCGAGTTCGTCGACTGGCTCGGGCATGGGGTCGCCGTCGGCAACGCTGTACTCCGAGCCTTCTTCCACATTCACCACCACTGACAGCGCCAGCTTGGCGCCACCCGGCCAGGACCACGGGTGGGTCATGCTCAATGCACCTCTTCGCCGCCGGAGACGTTCATGGCCTCGCCGGTGATGTACGGGGCTTGCTCGCTGCACAAGAAGGCGCAGGCCGCGGCGGTGTCGCTGGGCAGGCCGGGGCGGCCCAGGGGGATGCGCGCTTTCATGTCCGCCAGGGTTTGGTCGACGCTCTTGCCCAGAAGCTTGGCGAAGTACTCGTTCTGCCACGCGCCCAGCCCGGTGGTGACGTGGTTGGGGCAGATGGCGTTAACGGTGATGGCGTGCGGCGCGAACTCGATGGCCGCTACGCGCGTCAGCCCCACCAGCCCGTGTTTTGAAGCGCAGTAGGCCGCGGCATGCGGGCAGCCCGACTTGGCGGCCTGGCTGGCGATGTTGACGATGCGCCCGCCACGCCCGCGCGCCACCATGCGCCGCGCCGTCGAGCATGTTGCAAGGCAAGGCGATGGCCTGGCCGCCGGCGGCGTTGATCTCGGTGACGACGGCGTTCATCTCATCGCTGGCACCGATGGCGCTGGCCGGCACAGGCGCCCCGGCCGCGGCGCCGATATCGGCCACTACCACCCGCACCCCTTCGCTGGCCAGGCGCAAGGCCATGGCTGCGCCCAGCCCGCCGCGCCGCCCGGCGCCGGTGACCACGGTCACCTTGCCTGCCAGTTCGGGGTACCTGCTCAGAGCGCCTGCGTCAGTATGAACAGCGGCTTGTCGGCGAATGCCTGGAACTGCGTCGACACCTGCTGCATGCTGGGCGTGCCGACATCGGCGCCGAGCTGCGCCATGTCGTTGATGCGCAGGATCTCGATGTATTCATAAGGCGACGGCCCGCCCGTGAGCAGCCCGCTGGCCTTGAGCACCTCGAACCTGTCCACCGAAGGCAGCGCCCCGGCCGTGGGCATGTCAACCTCACGCGCCCAGCGCTCGTAGGCTTCGCGCTGCGCGGCGTCCTTGAGGTTGAACAACACGATCAAGGTCGTCATGACGGTCTCCTGCAGGCGGTGTTTGCGGCGCGGCAGCAGCGCCAAGTTGTCCGGACAAATTCTAGCAGTCGAGGTCGGGCTGTCAATCGTCGCGGGGCGGCGCTGTTCGTGTTGTTGAACTTGACAACAGTTGGCCCCGACCGCAAACTTGCCGTCCGTGAAGGCCACGCCACTCGTTCGCAGACGAATCACCTACGGCGAAGCCCGGTTTGCGGAAATTGTCATCTGGCAACTCGACCGGCCACTGCCGGGATCAACGCACCGCTACAAGTACCGATTGGCGTATGTCATCAACGAAGAGTGCGTTCTGCGCTACGACAACGAAGCCGGCAAGGGAGATCACCGGCACGTCACTGACCGCGAGTCCAAGTACGCATTCCGGTCGATAGAAACCTTGCTTGCGGATTTTGAGCATGAGGTGCGGAGGTTGAACAATGAAGACCGTGGTACTTGATGTTCGCTCGCTAGAGGGCAGCCTGCAGGATGTCCTGGCGACCGTGAAATCCGCAAAGCCGGAGAAGTCCGCCCGGATTTCCTTTGCCACGCCCGAGTTGTTGTGGAAGGTGTTGACCGCAAAGCGGTGGGAACTGCTCAAGGCCTTGTGTGGTGCGGGACCGGTCACCTTTCGTGAAGCAGCGCGCCTGGTGGGCCGCGACGTCAAGGCCGTGCATACCGACGCCACGGCGCTGCTCAGGGCGGGTGTTCTGGAGCGCACTGACGAAGGCAGGATCGAGTTCCCCTACCAAGCGGTGCGCGTCGAGTTCCTGCTGCAAGCAGCCTGATTCCGGACTGGCAGCCCACCCCAGCCGCGGTACGAATCCGCCGCTGATCGGCGCGCCGCACCGCATCCGAACCTTGGCCGCAGCGCGCCGCCCCGACCGCGATGGAAACCAGCAACGAGACTGCCCGCGAGATTTATGCCGAGGTGAAGGCCAACCCGGCACGGGCACGCTTTGGCTTTCGCGCCAAGGGCTGGCCGGTGGTGTGGACGTACGTGGCGTACATGGAATCGGGCGAAGACGCGGGCGTGTGGGGCACGCGCACCAACACAGCCGACTCGCTGCAGAACATCAAGCACGGCTCGCGCCGCGCCGAGTTCGACCCGCGTGCCGAGGTCGACCGCGTGCGCGACGTCATCTACTGCAAGAAGATGGCCTCGGTGTTTTTTGAGACCCAGCTGGCCTCGCTGCTGGTGTGGCACCCGGTGGACACGCTGGTCATCACCGGCGGCAGCACCTCGGGCTGCGTGCGCGCCACGGCAGTGGACAGCTTGATGCACGGCTACCGCACCCTCGTGCCCGAGGAATGCGCGGCCGACAAACACGAGAGCTACCACTTCGCCAACCTCACCGACATGGCTTTGAAGTACGCCGACGTGGTGGGCGTGAAGGACGTGCAGGACTACCTCGCCCGGCCATGAAGGCCGACCCCGGGCTCTACCGCTACTGGCCCTACGAAGGCCGGCCGCGCATCACCTGGCCCGGCGGCGCGCGCATCGCAGTGTGGGTGGCGCCGAACATCGAGTTCTATGAACTCAACCCCCCGCCCAGCCCGCAACGCAAGGCCTGGCCGCGGTCGGCGCCCGACGTGCTGGGCTACGCCACGTGCGACTGGGGCAACCGCGTGGGCCACCCGCGCATGATGCGGGTGCTGGATGCGCACGGCATCCGCGGCTCGGTGTCGCTGTCCACCGCCATGCTGGTGCACCACCCGGAAGTGGTCGCCATGGCGGCCGAGCGCCAGTGGGAATTCTTCAGCCACGGCCTGTACAACACGCGCTACACCTACGACCAGACAGAAGACGAAGAGCGCGCCAGCATCGAACAGGCCATGGCCGCCATCACCCAACATACGGGCCAGCATTGCGACGGCTACCTGGCGCCGGCGCTGTCGCATTCCGAGCACCCGGTGGACCTGTTCGCCGAGGCCGGCGGCCTGTACACCTGCGACCTCTTTCACGACGACCAGCCCACGCCCGTCATGACGCGCAGCGGGCGGCGCTTTGTGTCGATTCCGTATTCGCTGGAGCTCAACGACACCATCGTCTATGTCGTCAACAAGATCGAGCCGCGGCGTTACGAGACCATGATTTGCGACGCCTTCGACCGCTTCTATGCCAAGGGCGAAAGCAACGGCACCGTGCTGTGCGTGCCGCTGCACGCCTACCAGGTGAGCCACCCGCACCGGCTGGACGCGCTGGCGCGCGCGCTGGACCACATCGCCGGCCACGATGGCGTGTGGTTTGCGACGGGGCGAGAGATCGCGCAGCACTACCTGGCGCACCACTTTGATGACGCCGTGCGGCACATGGCAGGGGCCACGACGTGAGCCTGGCCCAGTCGCCTGTTTTGCCGCGTTATGGCATGGACCACGCGCGCTACGACTGGGCGCCGCTGGAGTCGCGCACTGCCGTGCGTTGGCCGCTGGGCAAGCCGCTGGCGCTGTGGATCAACATGTCGCCGGAACACTTTCCGCTGAACCCGCGCGGCGAGGGCTTCAAGGCCCCGGGCAACATGAGCATGCCCTACCCCGACCTGCGCCACTACACGCTGCGCGACTACGGCAACCGGGTGGGTGTGTTCCGCGTGCTGCAGGCCTTGCAGCAAAGCGGGCTGCGGGCCAGCGTCGCCGTCAACGGTGAGTTGGCCGAACGCCCTGGCCACCGCGCTGGCCTGCGCCGCCCCGGCCCTGGTGCACGCACAAACGCCCGTGCAAAGCGTGACCATCACCGGCTCGAACATCAAGCGCGTGGACGCCGAAGGCCTTGCCCCCGTGCAGACCATCAGCCGCGAAGACATCGAACGCTCGGCCGCGTCCACCGTGGGCGACTTGATGCGCGCGCTCAGCGTCAACAGCGGCGCCAGCTTCAACGAAAGCGCGATCAACAACCAGTCGGGCGCGGCCGGTGTGTCGCTGCGCGGGCTGGGGCAGAAGTCGACCCTGGTGCTCATCAACGGCCGGCGCTACGCCAACCACGCCTTTGCACAAGGCAACGACACCTTTGTCGACATCAACTCCATCCCCAAGGCCGCCATCGACCGCATCGAGGTATTGAAGGACGGCGCCTCGGCCATCTACGGCTCTGACGCGATTGCCGGCGTCGTCAACTTCATCCTCAAGCGCGACTACCAGGGCGGCAGCGTCAGCGCCAGCGCGGGCCGCTCCACCGAAGGCGGCTTGGGCGAACAGCAGGCCACGCTGTCCTTCGGCATGGGCAACCTGGCTCAGGACAGGTACAACGTGCTGGCGGTGGTGGACTTTTTCCACCGCGACCGGCTGCTGGTGTCCGAGCGCAAGATCGTCGGCGACGGCGACTTCCGCAGCCGCCCTGGCGGCGGGCTGCCGTGGCTGTCGTCCAGTGGCGGCTCGTGGGTACTGGCACCTGCCGTGAATGGCGCAGCGTGCGCGCCGCTCAACCCCTGCCAGGGTCCCAGCACGCAGATGCCCGGCAACCTGTTCTTCACCACCGGCACGGTGTGCGGCTTCACCACCACGCCTTTCATCACGGCCTACCCCGAGGCCGACCGCCTGGGCCTGCTGACGCGCGGCACCTTCGCCCTGGGCAGCAGCACCACGGCCTTTGCCGAGTTTTCGCTGGCCAACAACGGCTCGAAGTGGATCAACCCGCCGCAGCAGTTCACCAATGTCACCACGGTGCTGAACGCCGCCACGGGCGCGCCCATGCCGTTTTCGGCCGTCATCTCCGCCGCCAACCCGTCCAACCCCTTTGGCCGGCCCGTGGCACTGCGCTACACCTTCTTCGATGTTGGCCCGCGCGAGATCGAACTGCAAACCGACGCCTGGCGCGCCATGGCCGGCCTGAGCGGCAGCGCCGGCAGCTGGGAGTGGGAGGCCGCGGCCGGCACATCGCAAAGCAAGATCAAGGAAACCACACGCAACCAGGTCGCCAGCTTTGCGCTGACCCGCGCCATCAACAACAACACCTACAACTTCAATGCGCCCACCGCCGCCCAGACCGCCGCGCTGCGCATCAAGACCGACCGCGACGGCCTGTCCAAGCTCGACGTCGCCACCGGCAAGAGCGTGAGCTACATCTGGGCCAACACCGAGGCCGCGCTGATCGGCATGAACTTGGGCTGGCTCCAGTCGGGCATGACGCAAAAAGCCGAGCGCGTGAACTTCGGCTGATCATGAACGGTCATTCGGTCGAGCTGTCAAGGCGGAAGGTCCTAGGGTCCCTGGTTGCGGTTCACCAGGGCTTTAGCCTCATCTCGAACGGAAACTCGTCCGGACCCTCGACGCGAACAGCCACCGGAGGCCGCCAGCCTTCAGTCCTGCCACGGATTGATCACCGCAACGCCGGCTGCATTGAATGGGCCCGTGTCGCGGGTGGCCACGGTCAAGCCGTTGGCCGCGGCAATGGCGGCGATGTAGCCCTCTGCGCTGGAAATGGCCAGCCCCGACGCGCGTGCCTTGGCTATCAAATCCGCATAGGCTTGGGTGCAGCCCAGATCAAAAGGCAGAACTCGGCCAGAGAACAACGGTAGCACCCGCGTTTCCAGACTTTCTTGCAAGCCCATGCGGCGTTTGCCTGCAGGCAGTAGCGCCAAGCCGGCGCGCAGTTCAGCCACCGTGATGGCCGACAGGAACAGCGTCTCCAGTGCCTGGGCGTCGATCCACTCGGTCACACGGGCATCGGGTGCCGGGCGCAGTGGCTCCGACACCACGTTGGTGTCCAGAAGGATCATTCGAAGCTCACCGGGCGAGCGGGGGCCTTGCTGCGCACCTGCTCGAAGACGGAAAATTCTTCCTCACTCAGCTTGGCCCGCCTGCCCATGTCGGCCAGCAGCGAGCCCAGCTTCACCCGCCCCTGCGGGTTTACCGCAGACTCCAGGATCTCACGCACCTCGGCCTCCATGCTGTGGCCGCGCTGGGCGGCACGCACACGCAGGGCGCGGTGCACCTCGTCGGTTACGTTGCGCACGGTCAGCATCGCCATCTTCATTTCCTTAATACGCCTTCAGTGAATGCATTGTACTGACTCGAATGCATTTACGTTGGGTGAACAATCGAAGGACTGCTCAGGGTCGCTATGGAAAGCTTTGCATAGCGACCCACTGCAGCCCGTGGAGATTGCGGCGAAGTTTCACGCGCTGCCCTGCCCGTGGTGGGACTGGAGTCTTCATGCGTCTCGCGTACACCGGCCTTGCATTGTTCGTTGCAGTCACAGCGTCTCCAGCCATGCGCCGGGGGAGATCTCGCGCAATGGTTCGCTGCCGCCCGGCGCACTCATCGTCACCCACGCCAGCCCGGCCGGCAGCGCTTCCGGCGCACTGGCGGGCTTGACCCGCGCGTCCACCACCTCGTCGATCTCGAACAGGCATTGCCCCGCAAACTGCGCCGTGGCCAGGGGCCAGCGGGCTTCAAGCGCGCGGCCAAGGGCGCGGTTGAGCACCGTCACCTTGGTGTCGAAGCACAGCGTGGACACGGGCGACAGCGGGGCGATGGCCCGCAGCACCGCTTCACGCGATGGCGTGGACAGCACCGCGATGAACAGCGGCCCGATGGCCTGCGCCGGCGGCAGTTCGCGCGACAGCGGCAGCGCAAAGGGCGGCACCGGCGCCTTGACCTGCGTGAGGTAGAGCATCTCGCCCGCCGGCCCGACAAGCTGCATCGCGCGGATGGCGGGGCTGAGCTCCAGGTCGGCCGGTGCGCCAACGATGTCGAAGTGCCCCGGCACCAGCGCGGCTGCCAGCGCGTCGACATCGCGCACCAGGATCTCCAACGCCAGCCAGCCGTGCGAGAAGCGCGTGGGGCGCGGCGGCGGGCGCGGTTGCGGTCGGCGTGGCAAGAGCGTCAGGCGACATGCCGGCGGTCTCCAACTTGTACGGACAAGCGATCGAGTCTAATCTCGCCCCATGCCCTGTCGCCGCGCTCGCACCCGATGATCGAACTGCACATTGAAGGCCCGCAGGCCACGCTGCACATCCGCCGCGCCGCCAAGATGAACGCACTGGACAGCGCGATGTGGCAGCAGCTGCTGGCCCATTGCCAGGCCCTGGCGCAGCAACTGCAACGCGCACCCGCCGATGCCCCGCGCGTGCTGCTGCTGCGCGGCGAGCCCGGCGCCTTTTGTGCCGGTGCCGATATCGACGAAATGAGCACCCTGGTGCGCGACGCCGCTGCACTGGCCGAGAACAACCGCATCGTCACGCTGGCCCAGCAAGCGCTGGAACAACTGCCGCTGCCGACCTTGGCCGTCATCGACGGCCCCTGTTTTGGTGGCGGTTTCGGGCTGGCCGCCGCGTGCGACTTCCGCATCGGCAGCAGCCGCAGTCGCTTTGCCATCACCCCGGCGCGGCTGGGCTTGCTCTACAGCATCGAAGACACCCGCCGCGCGGTGGCGCTGGTAGGCGACACACGGGCGCGCCGGCTGCTGATGCGCAGTGAAAGGCTGGACGCGGCCACCGCCCTGGCCTGGGGCGTGCTGGACGCACTGGTCGAGCCCGACGCGCTGGAAGACACCGTGCAGGACTGGGCCGGCGGCCTGGCGGCGCAGTCGACCACCTCGATGGCGGGCATCAAGGCCACACTGGGCCTGCTGTCCGGGCGCGGCACGGCCTCCCTGGTCGACGTGCGGCAGGCCTTCGATGCGGCCTTCTCAGGCGCGGACTTTGCCGAGGGTGCGCAAGCGTTCCTGGGCAAGCGCCTGCCCCGGTTCTGATCGTCGCCCACGGCGCTGCGGCCACCGCCGCCGCCTTGACCGGGTCAGGCCCCGCGGCGCGCCTACTCGGGCGTGCCGGGGTCGTTGTCGGCGCCGCCGTCGGCCAGGGCCTGGCGCGCCAGCTCTTCATCGCTCAGGGCCGGCGCGTCTTGCAGCGCGGCCAGCTCCTCCAGCATCTCGGGCGTGGCCGCGGTCTTGCCCAGCAACACGTCTTCGAACGTGGCGTGGGCGGCCGCGCGCTCGTCGTGGTCCACCGGCGAGGGGTGCACGGCCTGGGGCTGCAGCGCGGGTATGCGCGACGCGGCCAGTCCCAGCTGTTCGTCGACCAGCCTGCCCAGACTGCCGTCGGGCGATGGGGTTTCGGGGTTCATGGGCAATCTCCTTGAGCGGCAGTGCCACGAGGGTACGCCATTGCTGGCCGCGCCGGTGGTGCGATCGACGCGCGCGGCCTTAGAGTCGGCAGCCACCCCAAGACCGCTGCGCCATGCTCATCACCATCGCCCCCGACACGCGCCTGTTCGTTGACATTGAAGGCTGCGGCCTCGTGCCCGACGGCCCCTTGATGCGCACCAAGCCCACGCTGCTGCTGCTGCACGGGGGCCCGGGCTACGACCACAGCGGCTTCAAGCCCATCTTCAGCCAACTGGCCGATGTGGCGCAGGTGGTCTATGTCGACCACCGTGGCCACGGCCGCAGTGACCGCCGGCCCGCTGCCGAATGGACGCTGGACACCTTTGCCGACGACGTGGTGCGGCTGTGCGACGCGCTGGGCATCGTCAAGCCTGTCGTGCTGGGGCAAAGCTTTGGCGGCTTCGTCGCGCAGCGCTACCTGGCGCGCCACCCGGCGCACCCGGCGCGGGTGGTGCTGTCCAGCACATCCCACCACATGGGCCTGGCGCGCAAGCTGGCCATGTTCGAGCGCCTGGGCGGAAAGGCAGCGCGCGACGCGGCGCAGGCCTTCTGGACAGCACCCGGCCCGGCCACCTGGGGCCCGTACAACACGCATTGCCGCGACCACTACAACACCACGCCGCAACCGGCCGACGCGCGCCTGCGCACGGTGTTCAACGAAGACATACTCTTCACGTCGGCGCGCGGCGAGCAGCAGACCATGAACCTGCTGCCCGGCCTGGCCAAGGTGCAATGCCCGGTGCTGGTACTGGCCGGCGAGATGGACCCGGTAACGCCCTTGCAGGACGCGCAGGAAATTGCCGCAGCCATCCCCGCGCCGTGGGGGCGGCTGGTGACGTTTGCCAACGCCGGCCACGGCGCCTGGCGCGACGAGCCCGAGGCGGCGATGGCGGTGTTGAGGGCCTTTGTGGCCGCGTCAGCCAGCCCCTGACGGGGCTGGTGATCAACAGGCTCTGACAGACCCGTCTTGCGCCCGGGCCCTGCCACCTCGACAACCCGAACGCCTCACCCTCCGTGACGTTCGTTTCGGTGCGGCTTGCCGTAGCTGCCTTGATCGCCACGAGCGCGGTCATTGCGGTCTTGGCGGTTCGGGATGCCATCACCATCACGGTCCCAGCGCGGGTTGTAGACGGGGTCGCGACGATTGGGCACGCCATCGCCGTCACGGTCCCAGTGGGTTGGTTGCCGGTAAGCGCGCTGATGGTCGTGGTGATGTGAATAGACCGGTGCAGGCCGCGTGTAGCCAGGGTGGGGCTGCGAATACACCGGCTGTGCTTGCGAATACAGCTGTACGCCAATCGGCCCGCCTATCGTCACCGACCACTGCACGCCGTTGTCGCGGGCCTGGGCGACGTTGCTGGCGAGCGCGGCCGCCAGCGCCCACGCACCGACGATCCATTTGCTGCTGCTCATGATTCAACTCCTGGGTTGTTTGCACTCGGCACCTTCTTGCTTGCGGTGCCGCCCACCCCAAACGATCCGGCCGCGCCCGCCGTTCACACGGATCGTGTCAAGCGCACCTAAAGCCTTGCCGCGGCACGCTAGGGCGACGAACCAAAACTCACCGCTTGTGTGCGGCAACGAACTGAACTCAGCCCGGTGTGTGCCTACCCTGGCGAGGTAAGTTAGCCGTTGCGACCCATCGGCCCCTTCTTTCAACCCGCAAGGGAATTGCCATGAACCACTCGATCCTCGCGCTGACCCTGCTCACCGCCATCGGCCTCACGGCCTGCGACCGCCCCACCGTGGTCAACGTGCCGACGCCCGTGGCGGTGCCCGGGCCCACCGGCGCC
Source organism: Burkholderiales bacterium (assembly GCA_031420055.1). GTDB lineage: Bacteria > Pseudomonadota > Gammaproteobacteria > Burkholderiales > Burkholderiaceae_C > Rubrivivax. The sequence continues at coordinate 17,219 of JANOLY010000377.1, forward strand.
ACCGGTGCCACTGGAAGTACGGGCAGTACGGGGAGTACGGGCAGTACGGGCGCCACCGGCAGCCCGGGCTACACCGGAGATACCGGCGCGACTGGCAGGCCCGGTAGCGGCACGACGGTGATCGTCGTCCCTCAACCAGCCTCGGCACCGACCCGGTGAACCCGATTCCAACCAACAACTAGGAGCACACCATGAGCTTGGGCACCATCCTGTTGATCTTCCTGATCCTGATGCTGATCGGCGCATTTCCGGCCTGGGGCCATAGCAAGGGCTGGGGCTACGCACCGACCGGTGGCATCGGCCTGGTGCTGGTGATCGTCATCGTGCTGCTGTTGATGGGCAAGATTTGACGCGCAGCCGGGTCGCGGCCCTCGCGGCCGCGGCGCTGGCGCTGCTCACCGGCTGTGGTGACACTGCGTTGCTGCCGGTGGCGGCCGGGACGGGTGCGCAGCCCGCATTGCCGCCGCCACGCACGGCGTGGATCCCCACCGTCAACATCGCGCCGGCTCAGGGCTGGGCGCCGGGAAGCACCCCGCAAGCCGCCGCCGGACTGCAAGTCAAGGCCTTTGCCGACGGCCTGGCTCACCCGCGCTGGCTGCTGGCGCTGCCCAACGGCGATGTGCTCGTGGCCGAGGCCAATGCACCACCCAAACCCGAAGCCAACCAGGGCCTCAAGGGCTGGGTGATGGGCCTGGTGATGAAGCGCGCCGGCGCCGCGGTGCCCAGTGCCAACCGCATCACGCTGCTGCGCGACACCGACGGTGACGGCGTCGCCGACCTGCGCTCGGTCTTTCTCGAAGGCCTGCACTCGCCCTTTGGCATGGCCCTGGTGGATGACCTGCTGTATGTGGCCAACACCGACGCGGTGATGCGGTTTGCTTACCGCACCGGCCAGACCCGCATCACCACGCCGGGACTGCACATGCTGGCCTTGCCGGCCGGGCCCAGCGCGACGAACTCGGCAGCGACCTCGTGCCCGACTACCTGACCGCCGTGCGCGACGGCGCCTTCTACGGCTGGCCCTACAGCTACTACGGCCCGCATGTCGACGCGCGTGTCAAGCCACCGCGGCCCGATCTGGTGGCCAGCGCCGTCGTGCCCGACTACGCACTGGGGCCGCATGTTGCGCCGCTGGGCCTGGTGTCGTCGCGGGGCAGCACGCTGTCGGCGGCCTATGCCAACGGCATGTTCATCGGCGAGCACGGGTCGTGGAACCGGCGCCCGCACAGCGGCTACCAGGTCGTCTTCGTGCCCTTCGAATTGGGCAGGCCCTCGGGCATGCCGGTCGATGTGTTGGGAGGGTTTCTCAGTGCCGATGGCCGCGCGCAGGGGCGCCCGGTCGGCGTTGCGATCGACAAGACCGGCGCGCTGCTGGTGGCCGACGACGTCGGCAACACCGTCTGGCGCGTCAGCGCGCGGCGCTGAAGCCGGGGCGGCCACGGTGTTGCCTCGCACCCGAACCCTGGCCCTGCGCACCGGCATCGTGTCGGCGGCGCTGGCACTGGGCAGTTGTGTGGGCTGCAGCAGCCTGCCCCGGTTTGTGCCCGACCTGTCGCGCGGCGCCCGCACGCCGGTGCTGATTGAAGGCGCACGCGGCCCGTTGTCGGCGGCGCAGAGCAAGCAGGTCCTGTCGGAGCTGGCCCGTCGCAGCCCCAACACCAACATCTTCGAGCGCCACTTGGCGCTTGAGGAAAACATCCTCGGCAGCCCGCTGACCAGTGGCAACCAGGTGCTGCTGCTTCAGGACGGTCCGGCGACCTACCAGGCGATGTTCAAGGCCATCGAAGCCGCCAAGAACCACATCAATATCGCGACCTACATCTTCGACGACGACGAGGTCGGCCAGCGCTTTGCCCAGGCCTTGATCGCCAAGCAGGGGCAAGGCGTGCAGGTCAACTTGTTGCACGACAGCGCCGGCACCATCAGCACCCCGGCGGCGTTCTTTTCGACGCTGGCGGCCAGCGGCATCAACGTGCACGAGTTCAACCCGGTCAACCCCCTGGCCGCGCGCGACACCTGGCAGTGGAACCAGCGCAACCACCGCAAGCTGCTGGTCACCGACGGCCGCATTGCGTTTCTCGGCGGCATCAACATCAGCAGCGTGTATTCCGGTGGCTCGTTCAAGTCGGGCTCGAAGGGGCGGGCCCAAGACGGCAGCGTCGAGGCCCTGGCCTGGCGCGACACCCACCTGCAGTTGCAAGGCCCGGTGGTGGCCGAATTGCAGAAGTTGTTCATCGAGTCGTGGACTCGGCAGAAGGGCCCGGCGCTGGCGGCAAAAGAGTACTTCCCGCCACCACAACCGGCCGGGCGCCAGGTGGTGCGCGCCATCGGCAGCTCGCCCGAGGACGCCTTCAGCCTGATTTACGTGACGCTGCTGTCGGCGATTTCCAGCGCCGAGACCAGCGTGAGCATCACCAACGCCTACTTCGTGCCCGACCCGCAGTTGCTGGCCGCACTCGAAGCGGCAGCGCAGCGCGGCGTGAACGTGAGCCTGATCCTGCCCAGCCGCACCGACTCGTGGCTGCCCTTTCACGCCGGCCGCCGCAGCTACGAGCGCTTACTGCGCGCCGGCGTCAAGCTGTATGAACGCCGCGGTGTGGTCCTGCATTCCAAGACGGCGTTGATCGACGGTGTCTGGGCGACCGTCGGCTCGACCAACCTCGACTGGCGCAGCTTCTTGCATAACCACGAACTCGACGCGGTCGTGCTGGGCGCTGACTTCGGCAGCCAGATGCAGCTGGTGTTCGACAAGGACCTGGCGGCGTCGGACCCGGTCACGCTGCAAGCCTGGCAACGGCGCTCGTTCGCTCTGCGCTTGAAAGAGCTGTTCGCCGGCGCCTGGGAGTACTGGCTCTGAGCCGGACCGCAATTCCAGCAGTTCGCCCGGTCCCTCGCTGCGCTGCCGAGGGCTAACGCCATTGACACCCCCCCTACACGGCCGCCAAAGTGGCGCTGGGCAGCCAGCTGTTTGCCGACCCGCGCTTGTCCGGCAGTGGCAAAACAGCCTGCCAGTCGTGCCACTACCGGCACCTGGGCTGGACCGACGGCCTGGCGCTGTCGCGCCGCGACGACGGCAATCTCAACACCCGACACACGCCCACGCTGTACAACGTGGGCCACCAAACGGTGTGGTATTGGGACGGTCGCGCCACCACGCTCGAAGGCCAGGTGCTAGCCGCCTGGCGTGCCCAAAGCGGTGCCGACCCGGCCAAGGTGAGCGCGCTGTTGAACAGCGTGCCCGGCTACCGCAGCCAGTTCCAGGCCATCTACGGCAGTGATGCCACGCCCGACAACGTGGTCAAGACCTTTGCTACCTTCTTCCGCAGCTTGAACAGCGACAACTCTGCCTGGGACCGTTACCAGCGTGGTGACGCCAAGGCCGTGTCGGCCAACGCCATCGAAGGCCAGGCCTTGTTCACCGGCAAAGCCGGCTGTGGTAGCTGTCACAGCGCGCCCTATTACGGCAACAGCACCTTCTTCAACATCGGCCATGGCACATCAGCCGGGGTTGTCGGTGTCGCGGGTGAGCAAGGCGATCGCGGTTGCGGCGCTTGCCGGCGTTGCGAAGGGCAAGGCCTGACTTTGCGGCGCTCTGCGGCACGCCGCCGTCGGGCCCCTGATTGACGGGTGTCAGCCGGCCCGCGCCCGCTGCACCTGCTGCTGCACGAAGGCGTCGAGCGTGGTCAATGCCACGCCATGCTCGCGCTGCAGCGCCGCGGCGCCATGGAAGTGTTCGTCGAAGGCGTCGTCGGGCAGGCTCAGCAGGCGCATCACGCGGGACACCCCCGGGTGCAGCGCACGCACCAGCACCGAGATCGCACCGGCCGCGCGCGCCGGCAAATGCGAAACGCGCAGCGGCACGCCGGCCGTGCGCGCGTACAGCGCCGCCACGTCCAGGTTGCTGTGGTGCCCGGGCCCGCCGATGTCGATGCTGCGGAACGGCGGCGGGTCGACGAGCAGCGCGCGCACCGCGAAGGCCGCCACGTCCTCGGCACAGACGAAGTTGCGCGGCTTGGTGCCCGGACCGATCAGCGAGGCCTTGCCCTTTTCCAGCAGCCCCTTGCCGTTGAAGTTGTGTGCGTGGTGCTCCATGAACGCGGTGGGTCGCAGGACGACGGCATCCAGCCCGCTGTGCGCCAGCACCTTCTCCATCGCGTGCTTGGTGCGGAAGAAGTCGATGGGATGGTCGGCCGCGGCACCAAAGGCAGAGGTGTAGACCAGGCGCTGCACACCAGCCGCCCGCGCCGCAGCGAACAGCGCGCGGTGGCCGGCGTCGTCAACATTTTCCGAACGCCAGCGCCCACGCCCGAGCAGGCCGTGCGCGGCGGCCAGCACGCGCTGCGCGCCAGCGCAGGCCGCTGCCAGCGAGGCTGCATCGGTCAGATCACAGGCCACCACGTCGGCACCCAACGCTGCCAGGTCGGCGGCCTGTTCAGGGTGCCGACAAGCAGCACGCACGCTCACGCCGCGTTCGAGCAGCCGGCGCACCACCGGGCGCCCGAGGGCGCCCGAGGCGCCGATCACCAAGACAACGGTCGAGGAGGTATCCATCGACACGCATTCTTCGCCGGCCGGCCGCAAACGTCAAACAATGAAGTCGGCCGGTTCTAGCGCCCGGCTGCACCGTAGCGCAAGCACTGCGCCCGCCGCTGCCACCCCCTACCATCGGCGGATGACGCCGCACCCGCTTTACCCGCACCTGCTGGCCCCGCTGGACCTGGGCCACACGACGCTGAAGAACCGTGTGCTCATGGGCAGCATGCACACCGGGCTGGAGGACGGCCGGCGGCACTTTGCGCGCATGGCGGCCTTCTACGCCGAGCGCGCGCGGGGCGGTGTGGGGCTCATCGTGACGGGCGGTTTTGCGCCCAACATCGAAGGCTGGGCCAAGCCGTTTGCGGGCACGCTGTCCACCTCGGGCGCGGCACGCCGGCATCAACAGGTGACCAGTGCCGTGCACGCCGAGGGCGGCAAGATCGCACTGCAGATCCTGCACACCGGCCGCTACGGCTACCACCCGCTGTGCGTGGCGCCTTCGCGCATCCAAAGCCCCATCTCGCCCTTCACCCCGCGGGAGTTGTCAGAACGCGGCATCGAGCGCCAGATCCTGGCCTTCGTGCGCTGCGCGCGGCTGG
>JANOLY010000378.1:0-5584 GCA_031420055.1 Burkholderiales bacterium
GACACGGCCTGCATCACCAGCGGCGTGGCGTCGCCGGCCAGCTTGCGCACGTCGGCTTGCAGCAATTCGTCGTCCAGCGCCAGCACGTCAGCCTGCGCGCCCAGGCCTTGGGCTATGGCCGCCAGGCGCAGCAGCATCTGCCATTCCGGCGGGTGCGCGGCCGGGGGCTCGAACACCGGCGCGCTGTAGCGGGCGTGGTTGCGGAAGGACAGCTGCGGGAAGGCAACGTCGTAGTGGCTGTCCTGCAGCGGGCTCACGCCCGGCAGCACCACGTCGGCGTGGCGGGTGGTTTCGTTGACGTAGATGTCCAGGCTGACCATGAAGTCCAGGCTGTCCAGCGTGCGCGCCAGGCGCGGCCCGCCGGGGGACGACAGCACGGGGTTGCAGGCCACGCTGATCAAGGCCTTGATCTGGCCTGCGCCGGGGGTCTCGATCTCTTCGGCCAGCACCGTCATGGGCAGTTCGCCAAACACCTCGGGTGCGCCGCTGACCCGGCTGGCGTGCCGGCCTGTGACGACGCCGCGGCCACTGCCCGGCTTGCCGGCGGTGTTGTTGGCGAAGGCCGCGGACAGCGGGAACATCGCGCCGCCCGGTTCGTCGAGCTTGGCCGTCAGCACGTTCAGCACGTCCACCAGCCAGGAATTCAGCGTGCCGAAACTTTGCGTGCAGGTGCCGATGCGCGCGTACACACACCCACGCGGCGCAGCGGCGAGTTCGCGCGCGAGCACGCGGATGCGCTCGGCCGCGATGCCGCAGCGCGCTGCCACGCGCTCGGGCGAGAAGGGCAGCACGGCTGCTTGCACGGCGTCCACACCGTTCACATGTAGGGCCAGCCGGCCCAGGCGCACCAGGCCTTCGCCGAACAGCGTGTGCACCATGGCGGCGAGCAAGAACACATCGCCACCGGGGCGTATGGCCAGGTGCTCGTCGGCGACTTCGGCGGTTTCGGTGCGCCGCGGGTCGATCACCACCATCTTGCCGCCGCGTGCGCGCAGCGCCTTGGCCTTGCCGCGAAAGTCGGGCACGGTCCACAGGCTGCCATTGCTGGCCACCGGGTTGGCGCCGATGACGAGCAGGTGGTCGCTGCGCTCGATGTCGGGCACGGCGATGCTGAGCCAGTGGCCGAACATCAAGCCGCTGGACAGCTGCTTGGGCATCTGGTCCAGCGTCGAGGCCGAGAACACGTTCTTCGTGCCCAGCGCCTTGGCCAGGCGGTTGAAGTACAGCAGCAGGCCGAACTTGTGCGCCGAGGGGTTGCCCACCGCGATGCCCACCGCGTCGCGGCCGTGTTCGGCCAGGATCGGCACGAGGCGGCGTTCGATCTCGGCAAAGGCCTCGTCCCAGCTGGCCGGCTGCAGTTCACCGTTGCGGCGTATCAGCGGCGTGCGCAGGCGGTCGGGGTCTTCGTGCAGGTCTTTGAGCGCATAGCCTTTGGGGCAGATGTAGCCGGCGCTGAAGACATCGTTCGTGGCGCCCCGAATACCTACCACCTGCTCACCGCGCGTGCGCACCTCCAGGCCGCAGCAGGCCTCGCACAGGGGGCAGATGCGGTAGTGGCTGCGCTCGGCAGCGTGGGCGTGCTCGGTCATAGCGGGCCTTGGTAGCAAGACCGGCGAGCTTACTGCCGGCGGTGTGCTGTGGCCCGTCGCCCTCGCGTCAGCGCTGTGCTACTTCTTGCCCCACAACTGCTCCAGCCGCGCGTCGCGCCCGCAACTGCTGCGGTAATAGTTGTAGCGCACCGGGTTCTTCTTGTAGTAGTCCTGGTGGTAGGCCTCGGCGGCGTAAAACGGCCCGGCGGGCACGATCTGCGTGACGATGGGCTCCTTGAAGGGCTTGCTCTTTTCCAGCGCGGCCTATGACGCCTGTGCCGCGCCGGCCTGCGCGGCATCGTGCGTGAAGATGGCACTGCGGTAGGGCGAGCCGGCGTCGCAGAACTGGCGGTCCTTGGTCGTGGGGTCGATGCTGCGCCAGAATTTTTCAAGCAGTTGCGCGTAGCTGACCTTGCTGGGGTCGAAGACGATCTCGACGGCTTCGGCGTGGCCGGTGGTCTTGGCCGATACCTGCTCGTAAGTGGGGTTGGCCACCGTGCCGCCGATGTAGCCCGAGGTGGTGGACAGCACCCCCGGCACCTTGTCGAAGTCAGATTCGACACACCAGAAGCAGCCGCCGGCAAAGGTGGCCTTGGCCGTGGGGCCTTGGGCGAACGATGCGCTGGCAGCCAGGGCCAGCACCAGGCTGATGGCGGCCTTCATGCGGCCACCTGGAAGCGCAGCGCCACGCCGTTGTTGCAGTAACGCTTGCCGGTGGGGCGCGGCCCGTCGTTGAAGACATGGCCCTGGTGGCCGCCGCAGCGCACGCAGTGGTATTCGGTGCGCGGCAGGATCATCTTGTAGTCGGTCTTGGTGGCCACGGCGGCGGGCAGCGGCGCGAAGAAGCTGGGCCAGCCGGTGCCGCTGTCGTACTTGGCGTCTGACGAGAACAACGGCAGGTCGCAGCCGGCACAGTGAAAGACGCCGCGGCGCTTTTCGTTGTCGAGCGGGCTGGTGTGCGAAGGCTCGGTGCCCTCACGGCGCAGCACGGCGTATTGCGCGGGTGCTAGCCGGTTCTTCCAGTCGGCGTCGGACACTTTGCGCCAGTCGGTGACCGGCGCGCCCCCCGGGGCTGACGAGGCGGCGGGCGTCTGGGCCTGGCTGGCCACAGGCGCCAGGCCGAGCATGGAAAGCAGGTTCAAGAGTTGTCTGCGGGTCATGTGGGTTCCTTGGGCGTCATGCCCCTGAGTCGGCCGGGGCCGGAGAATCTTTCAAGCCTACTCCGAGCTGCCCAGCACCACCGGCAGCTTGCGAACTTGCCCTGCGCGCCAGACGGTCAATGTGACGGTGTCGCCCGGCTGGCGCCTCTCCAGCAGCGTGAGCATGTCGTCCAGGCCGGCAACAGCGTCGTCGTTGATGGCGGTGATCACGTCGCCCGCCACCACCTCGCCTCGGCTGCCGCGGCGAAACGGCACCAGCCCGGCGCGTGCCGCGGGGCTGCCCGCGCCCACCTGCAACAGCACCACGCCCTTGGGCAGCTTGAGCGACTGCGCCAGCCCCGGCGGGCCGGTCGCCACGCCCAGGGACGGGCGCAGGTAGCGGCCGTCGCGGATCAGCCGCGGCACGATGCGGTTGACCTCGTCGGCAGGGATGGCGAATCCGATGCCGGCGCTGGCGCCGCTGGGGCTGGCGATCTGGGTGTTGACGCCGATCAGCCGCCCGGCCGAGTCGAGCAGTGGCCCGCCCGAGTTGCCGGGGTTGATGGCCGCGTCGGTCTGGATGACGGCCTTGATGGTGCGCTGGTTGAAGGACTCGATCTCGCGGTTGAGCGCGCTGACGATGCCTGTCGTGAGCGTCTGGTCCAGCCCAAACGGGTTGCCGATGGCGTAGACACGCTGGCCGACGATGAGGTCGCGGCTGCTGCCGATGGGGATGGGCGGGAAGCCGGTTTTGGGCAGCTCGATCTTCAGCACCGCCAGGTCGCGGTCGGGGAAGGCGCCGACCAGCGTGGCCTCGTGCACGCTCTGGTCCGACAGCGTCACGCGCGCTGCCGTGGCGCCCTGGATGACGTGAAAGTTGGTGACGATGTGGCCGCGGTCGTCCCACACAAAGCCGGTGCCCGTGCCGCGCGGCACCTGCTGCACGTTCATGTTGAACAGGTCGCGCTGCGCTGCCAGCGTGGTGATGTGCACCACCGAAGGCGATGCCTTGCGGAAGACTTCGATGTGGGCCTGCTCGTCGGCACCCAGCGCCCCGCGCGGCGACACGGCGCGCGAGGCGGCTTCACTGCGGCTTTGCGCTGGGCCGGGGGCCACTAGAAACACGGCGGCGCCCAGGAACGACACCACGGCGACGGCCAGGGCCAGCACGCCGGCGGCATTGCGGGGCAACGCTGCCAGCAAGCCGGCGGCGCTGCGGGGAAACGCAAGGCGGGGGAGGGCGGGGAGTTTCATGGTCGCGGGCAGGACGAAGTCGGGCGGCCCCCGTAGATGGGGTCGGTTGCTGCTTCGTCAAGCGCTGCGGCGGCGGGGCGCGGCGGGTGCCGCGCTGGAGTCAGCCCACCATGTACGCCGCGGCCGCGGTGGCGATGAGCGTGCCTTCGTCGTTGTGCAGCCGCATTTGCGTGGAACCCACGCGCCCGCCCAGGCGCGAGACCTCGGCGGAGGCCACGAAGTGCAGGCCCTGGCCCTGGCGCAGAAAGTCCACGCGCAGGTCGATGGTGGCCAGCTTGACAAAGCGGTGCGCCACCTGCTCGGCGCTCTCGTTCGGGTGGTGCTCGGCCATCGCCACCATCAGCGCCAGCGCGCCCATGGCGTCGAGCACGGCCGAGATCACGCCGCCGTGCAAGCGGCCGTAAGCAGCGTGGCCGACGAGTTCGGGCCGCATGGCGACCGTGCCGCGCACGTCGCCCGGGCGCACGCTGGCAATCTTCAGCCCCAGCACCTGGTTGAAGACGATGCGCTGCTCGAAGATGTCGACCAACACCGCATCCACCCGCGATTGCTCGGCGGCGTCACGCCGTGCCGCCGTCATGCCGGCATGCCCGTGTGCAGGCCCAGCCGGGCGCGTGCTTCGTCGGGCGTGGCCACACCGCGCCCGGCGCGCCGCGCGCAGGCGGCCAAGGCTTCGATCAATACGCCGTTGCCGCTGGCGCGCTCGCCACCGGGCAGGTAGAAGGTGTCTTCCAGGCCGCTGCGCAGGTTGCCGCCGAGCTCGGCGGTCTTCTGGTGCACGGGCCAGATCTCGGCGCGGCCGATGAGGGTGGTCTGCCACTGGGCGCCGGCCGGGGCGTAGCGCGGCAGCAGGGCCAGCAACTCGGCGTCGCAAGGCATGCCGCTGGCCACGCCCATCACGAAGTTCACATCGGCCACGAATGCTGCCCCCGAGGCCGCCGCGATGCGGCGACCGCCCCCCGATGGGGGGCTGGCGGCTTGGGACGGCCCGGCGCCGCCGCGGTGCAGGCCGGCCTTGAGGTACATCGCCACGCTGCGCACGATGCCGACATCGAAGCACTCGAACTCGGGCCGGGTGTTCGTCTCGTGCATCACGTCAAGAAACTGCTGCACCTTGGCTACCGGGTTGTCGAAGACCATGGGCGGCCAGGCCCACTCGCCGTTGTCCTTGATCTTCAGGTAGTTCAGGCTGCCGGCGTTGCAGGCCGCGATCTCGGGCTGCACGCGGCGCAGGCAGGCCACCGGGCCCGAGATGTCGCGGCCGATGACGCCGGTGGTGAGGTTGATGATGACGCCGGGGCAAGCATCGCGGATGGCGCCCACCACCGCCTGGGCGACATCGGGGTCCCAGCTGGGCATGTGGCCCAAGCCTTCTTCTTGGCTGCGCAGGTGCACGTGCATGATGCTCGCGCCGGCGTTGAAGGCGTCGCGCGCCTCGGCGGCCATCTGCGCGGGCGTCACCGGCACCGGGTGCTGCTGCGGGTTGGTGAGCACGCCGGTGAGGGCGCAGGTGACGATGGCGTTGTCGCTCATGGGCAGACCTCCAGTTCGACCAGCACGGTGCCCGCGGCCACAGATTCCTTCAGCCGGGCGTGCACGGCG
>JANOLY010000379.1:0-12043 GCA_031420055.1 Burkholderiales bacterium
GTGATGGAGCTTCGGGTATTGGCGTCCGATGGCACGGCGCCCGATAGCACGGCGTCCGATGGCACGGCGTCCGATGGCACGGCGTCCGATGGCACGGCGCCCGACGCCACGGCCGTGGCCTATGCCTACACCGGCGGCAAGGCGTTCGACCCGGCCTTGCCCTGCGTCGTGTTCATTCACGGTGCCCTGCACGACCACAGCGTGTGGACGCTGCTGGCGCGCTGGGTTGCGCACCACGGCCGCGGCGTGCTGGCGCTGGACCTGCCCGGCCACGGCCGCAGCGCCGGGCCCGCGCTGGACAGCATCGAGCACAGCGCCGACTGGCTGCTGGCGGTGCTGGACGCCGCCGGGGTGCAACAGGCCGCCGTGGCCGGCCACAGCATGGGCTCGCTGATCGCGCTGGAAGTCGCAGCCCGCGCGCCCGAGCGCATCAGCCGGCTGCTGATGCTGGGCACGGCCTACCCGATGAAGGTCAGCGACGCGCTGTTCACCGCGGCGCGCGACCAGCCGCGCAAGGCCATTCAGATGGTCAACAGCGTTTCTTTTTCCACCACCGCGGGCAAGCCGTCGTATCCAGGCCCCGGGGCCTGGATGCACGGCGGCAACCAGGTGCTGATGGAACGCCAGGTGGCGCAGGCGCGGCGCGAACAAGACATCGACCTCTTCACGCACGACTTCCAGGTCTGCGACCGCTATGCCGGCGCACTGCAGGCGGCAGCACAGGTGCGCTGCCCCGCGCATTTTGTCCTGGGCGGGCGCGACCAGATGGCGCCGCCGCGCGCCAGTCGCGAACTGGGCACGGCACTGAAAGCCCAGCTGACCACGCTGCCGTGCGGGCACCACTTGATGGCCGAGGCTCCCGAGGCGGTATTGCACGCCCTGCGCCAGGCGCTGGCCTGAAGGCTGCACTCAGCGCGGGTCCAGCAGGTCGGCCAGTGTCATCCCCGCCAACCCGGCCCGGGCGCTGAAGGCCTGCGTGGCATGGCCCGGGGCCAGCAGCAGCAGGCCCACCAGCGCAGCCACCGGTTCGGTCTGCGGATCGACCAGCAGCACATGGCGCGACACCTCGCCTTCGTCCAGCCGCGCCACCCAGTCCAGCGCCAACAGGTCTTCCAGCACGGACTCGACCTGCAAGGGGTCCACGCGCAGCTGCTGCGACAGCGTCTCCAGCGTCAGCCCGCGCTGGTCGTCGCGCCGCGCCCGGGCCAGCGGTCGCAGCAGTTCGAGCGCCAGCTCGAAGCGGTAGCCCGGCGTGGGCGCGCGGCGCACCACACGCATCTGCAGGCTGGGTGCGTAGGCTGCCACCACCGCGCCCAGCAGCACGATGACCCAGCCCAGGTAAATCCACAACAGCAGGATGGGCACGGTGGCAAAGGCACCGTAGATGACCGAGAAGCTGGGCACCGCAGCCAGGTACCAACCCAGGGCCTGCTTGGCCAGCTCGAAGCCCACCGCCACGAACAAGCCCCCGGCCCAGGCATGGCGCCAGCGCACCACGGTGTTGGGCACGTAGTGGAACAAGCCCGCCATCGCCGTGGCCAGCAGGGCGAACTCCAGCGTGTCCAGCAGCAGGCCCAAGCCGCCAGGCAGATTGCCGACCACGCCGCGCGACGCACCCAGCGCCAGCGTCGTGAATGACAGGCTGACACCCAGGGCCAGCGGACCCAGGGTCAGGCCGGTCCAGTACACCAGCAGGCGTTGACCCAGCGAGCGCGGGGTGCGCACGCGCCAGATGGCGTTGAGCGTGCGGTCGATGGTCAGCACCAGCGCCAGCGCCGTGGCCACCAACAGGGCCAGCCCAACGCCCCCCACCTGGCTGGCCTTGGCCGCAAACTGGGTCAGCGTGCGCAGCACCGGCTGGGCGATGTTGTCGGGCACCAGGCTTTGCAGGAAGTAGGTCTGCAGTGCCTTCTGGAAACTGCCAAACATCGGGAAGATACTGAACACGGCCAGCATCACCGTTAGCAAAGGCACCAGGGCGATCAGCGTGGTGAAGGTCAGGCTGCTGGCGGTCAGGCCCAGGCGGTCTTCACCAAAGCGCTGGCGCAGCATGCGCAGCGTGTCGAACCACGGCCAGCTACGCAGCGTGGCCAGCAACTCCGCCACCCGAGCGCCGAGCCCGGCCAGCGCCAGGGGCGTTGTACTCATGCTGGCTATGATGCCGCATGACCCTGCCCGCCCCCGCCTCGCCGCTGCCTTTGCCCCCCGATGCGCCCGTGGTGCCGGCCCAGGGGGTGGTGCGCTGGTGCCGCTCGGCCGCGCTGGCCGCGCTGCTGGCGCTCATCACCCTGGGCCTGGCGTGGGAGCTGTGGCTGGCGCCCACGGGGAGTGGAACGCTGGCGCTGAAGGTGCTGCCCCTGGTGCTGTGCCTGGCCGGGCTGTGGCGTCACCGCATGTACACCTTCCGCTGGCTGAGCCTGCTGCTGTGGCTGTACTTCATGGAAGGCGTGATCCGTGCCACCACCGAGCGCGGGGTGTCCATGGTGCTGGCCATCGTGGAGATCGTGTTGTGCATCGTGCTGTTCGCCTGCTGCTCGGTGTACATCCGCTGGCGGCTGCGCAGCGCAGCAAAGGCCGGTGTCTGACGATGCTTGAGCGCGACACCACACTGGCCGCACTGCGCGCCGCGGTCGGCCCGGCGCAGGTGCTGACTGAAGGCGACCTCTCGGCCTATGAACGCGACTGGCGACGCCGCTGGCACGGCCGCGCCCTGGCTGTGGTGCGCCCGGGCAGCACCGAAGAGGTCGCCGCCGTGGTGCGCGCCTGCGCCGCGCAGGGCTTGAGCATCGTGCCCCAGGGCGGCAACACTGGCCTGGTGGGTGGGGGCGTGCCCGACAGCAGCGGCACGCAGGTGCTGCTCAGCCTGCAGCGGCTGAACCGCGTGCGCGGCATCGACAGCGCCAACCTCACGCTCACAGCAGAGGCCGGCTGCGTCCTGCAAACCTTGCAAGAGGCGGCGCGGGCACAGGGCCTGCTGTTTCCGCTGAGCCTGGCCGCGCAGGGCAGTTGCACGCTGGGCGGCAACCTGGCCACCAATGCCGGCGGCACCCAAGTGCTGCGCTGGGGCAATGCGCGCGAGCTGTGCCTGGGGCTCGAAGTGGTGACGGCGCAAGGCGAGGTCTGGCACGGCTTGAGCGGCCTGCGCAAGGACAACACCGGCTACGACCTGCGCGATCTGTTCATCGGCAGCGAGGGCACGCTGGGCATCATCACCGCGGCTGTCATGAAGCTGGCGCCACTGCCCGCGGCCACCACCACGGCACTGGCAGCCTGCGCTTCGCTGCAAGACTGCGTGGCCCTGCTGGCACGCGCGCGCAGCCGGCTGGGCGCGGGCTTGACGGGCCTGGAGGTCATGAGCCGCTCGGCGCTGGACCTGGTTGCCAAACACTTCTCCGCCCTGCCCCAGCCCCTGCCCGGCGCCACGTGGACAGTGCTGCTGGAGCAAAGCGACCACGAGGGGCTGGCGCCAGCGCATGAACGTTTCGAGTCGCTGCTCGGCGCGGCGCTGGACGCCGGCGAGGCGCGCGACGCCGTTGTCGCCCAGACCCTGGCACAAGCCGGCGCACTGTGGCATGTGCGCGAAGCCATTCCGCTGGCGCAGGCCGAAGAAGGCGCCAACATCAAACACGACATTTCGCTGCCGGTGTCGGCCATTGCCGAGTACGTGCAGCGCACCGACGCCGCGCTGGCGACGGCTTTTCCAGGCGTGCGCATCATCAACTTCGGCCACCTGGGCGACGGCAACCTGCACTACAACGTGCAGGCCCCTGAAGGCCACGATGCCACTGCATTCCTGACCGCGCACGAGCACAGCATCAACACCTTGGTCTATGACGCGTTGCAGCCCTTTGGCGGTTCGTTCTCCGCCGAACACGGCATTGGTCAGCTCAAGCGCCACGAACTCGCGACCCGTAAATCACCCGTGGCCCTGGCCCTGATGCGCAGCATCAAGGCCGCGCTGGACCCCCAGCAACGATTGAACCCCGCACGCGTGCTGTAGCCGGAATCCGCGAAAAAATATTTCTCGGGCACGGTGGTTGATAAGCCTGTGTACAACTTGCGGGCAAGCTTTGGACACTGCCCAGGCCAGCGGCTGCTTCAAGCCAATGCCACGTTTTTCAGCAGCCCTGGCACGACCGCTGGCGACGGCCAACAGGCCATTGCCGTGGCGCCCGGCAGCCTATAGATTCTGTGTATGCCCACGCTCCAAGAAGGCCCCGCCAAGGGTCATGTTCTCGCCGTTGACGACTGCGCCACCACACGTGAACTGGTGTGCGCGTCGCTCGAACGCCTGGGCTACAGCGTGCAGGCCGTGGACAGCGGGCGCGCCGCGCTGCAGGCCGTGGAGTGCGACGCCTTCGATGCCATCGTGCTGGACGTGGAGATGCCCGGCATGGACGGCCTGGCGGTCGGCCGCGCCTTGCGCCGCGACCCCCGCACCGCATCGACGCTAATCACCATGCACACCAGCGTGGACGAAGCGGCGGTGCGCGCCGGCTTCAGCCACTACGACGCGTTTGTGCCCAAGTCCGGCAGCCCCTTGGCCTTGGGCGAACGGGTGGACGGGCTGTTGCGCCAGCGACGCCCGTAGCACTTGCGACACCCTGCGCAACCGCAACTGCGCCGGGGCGTTCCGGTTCAGCAGCGGCCGCCCGCAAGGCGACTTGACCTTCTCCTACTTCCGCGCCTTGCTCGCGCCATGGATGGCCCTGGCGGCCTTGGCGTCTCTATTGCGCCAGATCGAAGACCAGCACTTCAGCGTCCTGGCCGCCGTCCAGAACGAGTCGGGTTTCGCCGTCCAGGCGCAGCGCGTCGCCAGCATGCAGTTGCTCGTCGTTCACGCGCAGGCTGCCGCGCACCAGGTGCACGTAGGCCAGTCGCTGCGGGGCCAGCGCCAGTTCAGCGCGCTCGCCGCCGTCGAACAGGCCGGCGCGGATGCTGGCGTCGGCGTGCATCGTCACCGAGCCATCAGCGCCGTCGGGCGAAGCCACCAGGGTCAAGCGGCCACGCTTGGCGGTGGCGTCGAAATGCTTTTGCTCGTAGTCCGGCGCCATGCCGGTCTGGCGCGGCAGGATCCAGATTTGCAGAAAATGCGTCTGCTCGTCGCGCGCATGGTTGAACTCGCTGTGGCGCACGCCGGTGCCCGCACTCATGCGCTGCACGTCACCGGGGCGGATGACCCCGTCGTGCCCGCCCGCGGCCGAGCCCGCATTTGACCCATTACCCAGGCTGTCCTGGTGCGCCAGCGCGCCGCTGAGCACGTAGCTGACGATCTCCATGTCGCTGTGACCATGCGTGCCAAAGCCGGTGCCGGGCGCGATGCGGTCTTCGTTGATGACACGCAAGTTGCCCACGCCCATGTGCCGCGGGTCGTGGTAGTCGGCAAACGAGAAACTGTGAAAGCTCTTGAGCCAGCCGTGGTCGGCGTGGCCACGGTCGGCAGATCGGCGCAGCGTCAGCATCGGGGGCTCCTTGTCAATCGAGCCGCCAGTTTGCGCGCGCTCGGGCCCCAGCGCGGTGGCACTGCACTGACGAGGCTGTTCAAAAACCGTGAAGCGCCAAAGCGTCATCACCAACCACAACCATCGCTCACTGTCCACGGGGGCCTTGACACCGCTTGCGCAGTGCCTGCAACCGCTGACGATCGATAGCCGGATGGCGTTCCAGTGCCCGCGCAAGGGCCGCCGCACCCAGATCGGCTGCATGCCGTTCGACAAACGCTGTGACATCCGCCGGGTGGTCTCGCGCCAGCTCGCGCAGCACCCAACCCACGGCCAGCTCCACGGGCCGGCGCCGGTCGTTCACACAACCCGCTACCAGGGGCAGCATGTGTTCGATCGGCAGGAACACCGCGTTCTTGCCGGTGTAGTGCACAAGGCTGGTCAGCGACAGCCTGCGCAGCCACAGCGCGTCGCTCTGGTTCCAGGCTTGCAAATCCGGGTAGACGGCATCGAAGTCGGCCGCGAGCAGCCGCGAGTAGGCCGCACTGAGCGCGTCGCTGTGGCACCAGTTGTCCACGCGCAAACTCCAGTGCCGCAACACAGCCCACAGCTCGGGCGGTAGGGGTGGACAGCGCACGCGCGAGTCCATGGCATGCAGTGCCGCGAACAGCACATCGGCGCAGGGCGATGTTCGCCACAGCGTGTCCCACACCGCCAGCTGGTCAGACCAGGGCCGGGCCGAAAACGAAAAGCCCTGCCGTACCCGCGCGCGCAACACCGGCACGCTGATGCCCAGGTGCGGCAGCGCCGATTCGCGGTCCAGCTGCTGTGCCTGGCCCAGGCGCGGGTTGCCCAGCGCAGTCAGCGCGGCCAGTACCTCGTCGTGTTCGGTCGCGCGCTGGTCCATACCGCGCATGATGGCGCCACAAAGCCTGCGCCACAAACGCCAACGGCCCGGGCGACTGGGCCCGGGCCGTTGATTTGATTGGTGGGCCCTGACAGATTCGAACTGTCGACCAACGGATTAAGAGTCCGCTGCTCTACCAACTGAGCTAAGAGCCCCCGGATGAAACTTTCTGCGTCGTGCGCCAGGTGCACTTGGTGGGTCGTGCGTGACTCGAACACGCGACCAACGGATTAAAAGTCCGCTGCTCTACCGACTGAGCTAACGACCCGTCCGCTGAGCCCAAGATTATAGATCGATCTTGACCGGCTCCCGCTGGCGTGCAGCCCCAAGCAGCTGCTCGATGGCAACGCCCGCGGCCACCATGCCGAAGGTGGCCGTGACCACCACGCTGGAGCCATAGCCGTGGCAGGCCAGCGGCGCACCGGCTTCGCTGCTGGCGACAGCACCGCTCACGCTCTCGCGCGAGAACACGCAGCGCACGCCCAGCGGCGCACTGGGGCGCGGCGCGCGGCCGGGCGCTGCAGCCGGGGCGGCGGGCTGCCGTGCCGCATGGCGCAGACGTTGGCGCAGGCTGGCCAGCAGAGGGTCGTGCGTCACCTCGGCCAGGTCGGCCACCTCGACCTTGTCGGCGTGGGTCTTGCCGCCCGCAGCACCCACGCAGACGATGGGCACACCCTGCTCGACGGCCCAGCTGGCCAGCGCCGCCTTGGCGCGCACCTGGTCGCAGGCGTCGATCAGCACGTCCACCGCGCAGGGCAAGATGGCCGGCCAGTTGTCGGGCTGCACAAAGTCCTCGACGGCGTGCACCGCGCAGTGCGGGTGGATGTCGAGGATGCGTTGGCGCAGCGCCTCGGTCTTGGCCTGGCCCAGCGTGCTGCCCAGGGCCTGCACTTGGCGGTTGATGTTGGACTCGGCGACCTGGTCCATGTCGATCAGCACCAGCGCGGCCACACCGCTGCGGGCCAGCGCCTCCACAGCCCAGGAACCGACCCCACCCAGGCCCACCACGGCCACGCGGGCCTGGCGCAGGCGGGTGTAGCCGGCGTCACCGTACAAGCGGCGCAAGCCGCCGAAGCGGCGTTCGAGATCGGCGGTTTCGGGTGCTGCCAGCGGCGCGCTCACGCCGTCTGTTCCAGCCGCCAGACCTGCCACCGCAGTCCGGCCACGGCCCCGGCCATGATGGCGGCCAAGGCGATGAAACTGCCCAGGGCCAGGGTGGACACGCCCGAGATGCCCTGCCCCACCGTGCAGCCCATGGTCGTGACGCCGCCCACGCCCATCAGCACGGCACCGACCAGGTGGTTGGCCGTGTCCTCGACGCCGCCAAAGCCCTCCCAGCGAAAGACGCGCGTGGACAAGGCCACCGCTGCCGAACCGACCACCACACCCAGGGTGGTGACGATGCCGATGGTGAGCACCTTGCTCTTGTCGCTGAACAGGATCAACCAGTCCACGGTGTAGGCCATGGGCGCGACAAAGGTCAGCGATTCCATGCGCTGCGTGTTGGTGGCCAGGAAGACATCTTCCAGCGTTACCGGGTGCTCCGACAGATGTCCCAGCTGGCCCGACACCCACCACACCCCCGCCACCAGGGCACCCAGGCCCAAGCCGGCCAACCAGACTTCGCCAGAGCGTCCCTCGGGTCGCGCCAGCACGAACCCGATCAACGCGGCGCCCAGACCCCCGCCCAGCAGCAGCGCCCAGGCCTGGCGTGTGCCGCCCAGCGCGTGGGCGGCCAGCGAGGGCAGGTCTTGCCCAACAGGCAGGACAGCCGCCACGGTGTCGACACTGGCCACGCGCGCCACGCCGGTGATGCCACGCAGGGTGGCGTAGCTGGCGATGGCCAGCACCGCAAACACCACCAGCGACTTGAGACTGCCGCCGCCGATGCGCACCAGCGTCTTGCTGCCACAGCCCGAGGCCAGCACCATGCCAAAGCCGAACATCAGCCCGCCCACGATGTTGGACAGCCAGATCAGCCGCGGCCCGGCGTACACCGACTGGCCCGCCTGCACCCAGCCCAGGCCCACCATCAAGTTGAAGCCCAGCATGGCCACGGCGATGGCCAGCAGCCACATGCGCATGCGTGTCCAGTCACCGATGCTGACGATGTCGGCCACCGCGCCCATGGTGCAGAAGTGCGTGCGCTGGGCGATGGCGCCGAACGCGGCCGCCAACGCAAAAGCGGCCCACAACACCTGGGCGGTAAGCCCGGGGAGATCAGATTCCTGCATGGGGCGATTCTAGGCAGCCGGGTGCGGGCCGCCGCTGGGGCGGCACCCGCTGCGGGCCCGTCACTTGATGGAAGCCAGACGTTCCTTGCCGGCCTGCGCCGCCTCGGACTGCGGGTAGGCCTTCATCAGCTCTTCAATGGTGCGCCGGGCGCCGCGCGCGTCCTTCATCTCGGCCTGGCTGTTGGCCAGCGCCAGCAAGGCCTCGGGGGCGCGCGGGTGCTCGGGCGCCGCCGTCACGAAGGCGCGGAAGGCGGTGATGGCGTCTTTGTAGTCGCGCTTGCCGTAGAGCGCGTTGCCTTGCCAATATCGCACCGAATCGGCATACGGGCTGCCCACGTAACGGCGCTGGAAGTTCCCCAGCGCCAGTGCGGCCTTGTCGAAGTCGCCGGTGCGGATGACGGCGATGGCATCGTCGTAGGCGCGCTTTTCATCGGCCTCGACCAGGAAGTCCCGGCCGTCCAGCGACACCTTCACTGGCTCGATCTTGCGCAGTCGGTCATCCAGAGCCTGTCCCAGGTCCTTCTGCCGGCTCTGCAGCTCGGCCAGCTCGCGCGTGGTCTGCTCGCCGTTGCCGCGCAGCTTGGCGATCTCGCCACGCATGGCTTCGAGCTGGTTGTTCAGGTCCAGCAGACTGCGGCGCAAGGCGGTGAGCTGTTCGAGCGTCGCGGCCTGGGCCGTGGCCTGCTCGGCAGAGCGTGCCTTGCCTTGCTCGTCCACCAGGGCGAGCCGGCCCCGCAAGTCCACGATGGCCTTGCGCGCCTCTTCGTCGTCGAACAGGCCGGCATGGCTGAGGCCGGCGACCAGCGCAATCGACAGGCCCGCCACGCCCCGAATGAAAGAGGAGGACAGGGACTTCATCTCAGCGGTCCTTCAGTTCGGCGCGCCGGTTGCGCGCCCATGCCGACTCGTCCTGGCCTGTGGCCGCGGGGCGTTCCTTGCCAAAGCTCACGGCCTCCAGCTGGTTGGTGGGCACGCCCAGCAGTTCCATCGCCTTGACCACCGACTCAGCGCGCTTTTGCCCCAGGGCCAGGTTGTACTCGCGGCCACCGCGTTCGTCGGTGTGGCCTTCAATCACCATGCGCCGGCTGCGATTGCTGGCCAGCGCCTTGGCGTGCCCATCCACCAGGGACTTGAATTCGTCTTTGATAACAAAGCTGTCGTAGTCGAAGTACACGATGCGCTGTCCGGGCCCCGGCGCGCCCGCGCTGGCGGCCACAGGGCTGGTTCTGGCCAGGTCCACGGTGGCCACCTGCGATTGCGGCGTGGTGGCCGCAGCAGCGGCCGCGGGTGGGGTGGCGCCTGCCGTGGTGCCGCCAGCGCCCGTGGCCAGCGGCGTGCGTGTCTCCACGGGCGCCTGGGCGGCAGGGTCGGTGAGCTTGGTGGAACTGCACCCGGCCAGGCCGACTGCCATGACGAGCGCAGCAAGAAAGGTCCATTTCCTGGATGACATGAGGTGCTCCTTGGGGTTGCAAGAGAAGTCGGTGCGCAGGGCCCGATCATCGGCCATAGGGGCCCCACGCGGGTTCACGCATGTCGGCACCGCTGCTGAGCAAGCGGGTCTTGATCTTGCCATCCAGCGTGCTCGTCATCAACACGTCCTGGCCCTGGGCTCGCGTCGCGTACACCAGCAGTCGGCCGTTGGGCGCAAAGCTCGGGCTCTCGTCGTCCGCGGTATCGGTCAGGGCCGTGGCTGCACCGCCGTCCAGGCCCATGGTCATCAGCCGAAAGGCGGCGCCCTGGCGCGTGACGAAGGCCAACAAACGGCCGTCGGGGCTGATGGCTGGACTGATGTTGTAGTTGCCAGCAAAGGTGACCCGCTCGACCGGGCCCCCACCCGCGTCGACGCGGTAGATCTGTGGGCCGCCGCCACGGTCGCTGACAAAGTACAGGCGACGTCCGTCCGGCGAGAACACCGGCTCGGTGTCTATGCTGTTGCTGCTGGTCACGCGCTGCGGCGTGCCGCCGGCAACGGGCATGGTGAAGAGCTGGGTCAGCCCGTCGCGTGACAAGGCCACGGCCAGTTGCCGGCCGTCGGGCGACCAGGCCGGCGCGCTGTTGCTGCCGCGGAAATTGGCCACCATGCGGCGATCGCCGGTGCTGAGGTCTTGCACCCAGACCACGGCCTTTTGCGTCTCGAAGGACACATAGGCCAGCCGCCTGCCGTCGGGCGACCAGGCCGGCGAGATGATGGGCTCGGGGCTGGCCACGGCCACCTGGCCGCCTTCACCATCGGCGTCGGTGATGTGCAGGGTAAAGCGCCGGCCGGTGCGCAGCACGTAGGCGATGCGCGTGGCGTTGACGCCGGGCTCGCCAGTCAGCCGCTGATGCACTTCGTCGGCCACGCGGTGGGCCGCCAGGCGCAGGTCGGCCGCAGGCACGACCTTGCTCTGGCCCATCACCTCTTCGTACTTCACGGCGTCCCACAACTTGTAGCGCACGTCGAAGCGGCCGTCGCTCAGCCGCGTGACGGAGCCTGCCAACAAGGCGTCGGCGCCACGCGCGCGCCAGTCGGCCAGCACCACGCTGCTGCGCTCGTCCAGCGCCGTGCCTGCCGGGCTGGCGCGGAACAGGCCGCTGCGCTCCAGGTCGGCGTGCACGATGTCGGCCACCGGCGCGCCCGCCTTGTCCTGGTCGCGAAAGCTGGCGATGGTGACGGGGATTTGGCGTGCGCCCACGCCGGACACTTCGACACGGAACTGTGCTGCCGCGGGCCAGGCGGCCAGGGCACCCAGACTGGCCAGGATGCGGCGGCGCGACTTGAGGGGGGCGGACTCGGACAGAAGCGTTGGCATGTGCGGGGCGGTCGGGGCTGGATTGTAGGCAGCCGACACTGGCCGGCGTGCGGCCGGCGTGCGGCGCCGGACGGCCACGGATAATCGCCCCCTCACCCACCACGGCCTTGGCCCGCAGCCACCCCATGCCCAACCTGATCCAGCGCCTTGCACGGCTTGTGCCCTATGTTCGGGGCAGCCGTTGGGGCTTGGTCGCGGCAGGGCTGGGCGCTGTGGTGACGGCAGCCACCGAGCCGATGATCCCGGCGCTGCTGGGCAAGCTGCTGGACCAAGGCTTCGCCGCCGGCACCATGCCGCTGTGGGTGGTGCCGGTGGCCATCATCGGTTTGTTCACGGTGCGCAGCCTGTCGGGGTTTGTGGCCCAGTACGGCCTGGCCTGGACGGCCCACCGCGCCGTGCTCAAGCTGCGCCAGGCCATGTTCGCCCGCTTGCTGCGCAGCCAGCCGGCGCTGTTTGGCGAGCAAACCGCCAGTGGCATGACCAACACCCTGGTGTACGAAGCCCAGGCGGGTGTGAGCATCTTGTCGGCGTCGCTGCTGACACTGGTGCGCGACTCGCTGATCCTGGTGGTGCTGCTGGTCTACCTGTTCACCCTGAACTGGCAGCTCACGCTCATCGTGGCGCTGTTGTTCCCCGCCGTGGGCCTGGTGATGCGGGCCCTGGGGCGCC
>JANOLY010000380.1:0-3613 GCA_031420055.1 Burkholderiales bacterium
TGACCGCGATTGCCGGCATCGCCGGTGCGACCATGCGCATCCCGGCGTCGTTCCTGATCCGCCTGGCCGGTGGCCGCAACACGATCTTCCTGACCACCGCGATGCTGCTGGCGCCGGCCGTGGGCACCGGCGTCGTGCTGCAGCACCCCGACTGGCCGCTGTGGACCTTCCAGTTGATGGCGCTGTGGTCGGGCGTGGGCGGCGGCAATTTCGCCAGTTCGATGTCCAACATCAGCACCTTCTTCCCCAAGCGGCTGCAAGGCACCGCGCTGGGCTTGAACGCGGGCCTGGGCAATTTCGGCGTCACCACGATGCAGATCGTGATCCCGCTGGTGATGACGGTCAGCCTCTTCGGCGGGGTTTTCGGAGGATGGGGCGGCGAGCCGATGACGCTGGTGAAGGACAGCGGCTGGATCTTCGGCAAGATCACCGCCGGCACGCCGACGTGGATACAGAACGCCGGTTTCGCCTGGGTGCTGTTGCTGGTGCCGCTGGCCATCCTGTGCTGGTTCGGCATGAACAACCTGAAGTCGGTGTCGCCCGCAATTGGCACACCCGCCGGCTCGCCGCTGGTGGCCTTCGCCAAGGTCACCTACCTGTACTCGCTGGCCTTTGTGCCTTCGATCTTCATGCTCTGGCTGTACCTGCCCAAGCCCACTGGGCTGGGCGTGCTGAGCATGTGGGTGGCGATTCCGCTGGACGTGGCGCTGGCGCTGGCGGTGATGAAGCTGGCGGCCTTTGGCGAGATGAAGGAAGGCGTGGCCAAGCAGTTCGCCATCTTCCGCAACAAGCACACCTGGTCGATGACGGCGCTGTACATCGTGACCTTCGGTTCCTTCATCGGGTTCTCGATGGCGCTGCCGCTGGCCATCACGGTGATCTTCGGCATCAGCCATGTGCCCGACGCCGCCGGCGTGATGCAGCACACGCTGAAGAACCCGAATGCACCGTCGGCGCTGACCTACGCCTGGATGGGCCCCTTCATCGGCGCGGCGATCCGGCCGCTGGGTGGCTGGGTCTCCGACAAGGTCGGCGGCTCCATCGTCACCCAGGTGATCTCGCTGGTGATGGCCGGGGCCTCGGTGGCGGTGGGCTACGTGATGATGCAGGCCTATGGCTCGGCCACGCCGGAGCAGTACTTCCCGATGTTCCTGGGCCTGTTCATGCTGCTGTTCCTGGCCAGCGGCATCGGCAACGGCAGCACGTTCCGCACCATCGGTGTCATCTTCGACCGCACCCAGGCCGGCCCCGTGCTGGGCTGGACCTCGGCCATTGCCGCTTATGGCGCCTTCATCGCGCCGGTGGTCATCGGGGCGCAGATCAAGGCCGGCACGCCGCAGTTCGCGATGTACGGATTTGCGGTGTTCTACGCCGTGTGCCTGGTGCTGAACTGGTGGTTCTACCTGCGCCGCAACGCGTACGTGAAGAACCCCTGAACCGCACCCGAACACCCACACAGCGCACCGACCCACGCCATGGCTGCCATGCCGCTGATCCACCACCGCAGCGCCGGGCAGCGCAGCCTGCGGGCCCGATTCGGCCGCAGCGCGGCCTGGCGCAACAGGTGCTGGGCCATGCCGTCGCTGACCCTGTCATTTGCGGTGTGGATGCTGTGGTCGGCGGTGGTCGTGCAACTGCCCGGGGCGGGGTTTCACTTCTCCATCAACCAGCTCTTCTGGTTGACGGCCCTGCCCGCGCTGTGTGGCGCCACGCTGCAAATCGCCTACGCCTTTGCCGTGCCGCTGCTCGGCGGGCGGCGCTTCACCGCACTGAGCACAGCCAGCCTGCTGCTGCCGGCGCTGGGCATGGGCTGGGCCTTGCAGAACCCGGACACCTCCTACGAGACCCTGGTTGCACTGGCCCTGTTGTGCGGCCTGGGCGGGGCCAATCTGACCCACTCCATGGCGTCGAACTTGCCCATGGGTGCATCGTGGCCACAAGGCAGCGCGCCGGGCCCGGGTGCCGGGCTGGGCACCCTGGGCGTGGCCCTGGCGCAGTTCGTGGTGCCGCTGGCGGTGGGTGTGGAGATCTTCGGCGCCCTCGGGGGTGCCCCGCAGGCAGGCGTGCAGGGGCTGGTGTGGTTGCAGAACGCGGGCTACATCTGGGCGCCGCTCATCGCAGGCAGCGCCGTGGCAGCCTGGTTCGGCATGCGCGACCTGGCCGACTCGAAGACCCGCTTCGCCGAGCAGGCGGTGATCTTCGGGCGCAAACACACCTGGCTGATGGGCTGCTTGTGCCTGGGCACCTTTGGCAGCTTCATCGGCTTGTCAGCCGGGCTGCCGCTCCTGATGCAAAGCCAGCTCCCGCACCACGAGCTGCTGCAGCTGGCCTGGCTGGGCCCGCTGCTGGGTGCGTTGGCGTGGCCGCTGGGCGGCTGGCTGGCCCAGCGCCACGGTGCCGGACGCATCACCTGCTGGTGCTTTGCCACCATGGTGCTGGGCACGGCAGCGGCCTTGCAGTGCCTGCCAGGCAGCGGGCAAGGCGGCAACGTGCCCGGCTTGCTCGGGGCCTTCGGCGTGGTGTTCGCAGCTTCGGGCATGGGCCATGCCAGCACGCTGCGCATGATCCCAACCATCTTCCTCACCCAGCGCCAACGCCTTGCGCCAGCGCTGCCTGGATCGCAAGCGCAAGCGCAGGCGCAGGCGACGGCAGCGGGCCAGCTCGAGGCGGCTGGCGTGCTGGGCCTGGCCGGCGCCATCGGCGCCTACGGCGGCTTCTTCATTCCAAAGAGCCTGGGCACCGCCATCGCGATGACCGGCAGCCCCGCCGCGGCGTTGCGGGTCTTCATCGTCTTCTACCTGAGCTGCCTGGCGCTGACCTGGTGGCACTACAGCCGCCGGCATGCGCCGATGCCCTGCTGACTTGACAGCGACCGACCGACGAAGGACACCATGAGCCACTTTCTCGACCGACTGACCCACTTCTCGATGCCCAAGGAAACCTACTCCGGTGACCACGGCATCACCACCGGCGAAGACCGCACCTGGGAGGACGCCTACCGCAACCGCTGGGCCCACGACAAGATCGTGCGCAGCACGCACGGCGTGAACTGCACCGGCTCGTGCAGCTGGAAGATCTACGTCAAGGGCGGCATCGTGACGTGGGAGACGCAGCAGACCGACTACCCGCGCACACGCTGGGACATGCCCAACCACGAACCGCGCGGCTGCGCTCGCGGTGCCAGCTACAGCTGGTACCTGTACAGCGCCAACCGCGTCAAGTACCCGATGGTGCGCGGCCGCTTGCTCGAACGTTGGCGCACCGCGATGCAGACGGCCAAGACGCCGGTCGACGCCTGGGCCACCATCGTCGAGGACGACCAGGCCCGCCGCGACTACCAGCAAGTGCGCGGCATGGGCGGCTTTGTGCGCAGCAGCTGGGACGAGGTCAACCAGATCATTGCAGCAAGCAATGTCTACACGATCAAGAAGCACGGCCCCGACCGCGTCATCGGCTTCAGTCCCATCCCGGCGATGAGCATGGTCAGCTACGCCGCCGGCAGCCGCTACCTCAGCCTGATCGGCGGCGTGTGCATGAGCTTCTACGACTGGTACTGCGACCTGCCGCCGGCCAGCCCGCAGGTGTGGGGCGAGCAGACCGACGTGCCCGAGTC
>JANOLY010000381.1:0-4072 GCA_031420055.1 Burkholderiales bacterium
ACCGCGGCGCAGATGGCGCTGGGTGACGCCCTGGCCGTGGCGCTGCTGGACGCCCGCGGGTTTCGTGAAGAGGACTTTGCGCGATCGCACCCCGGTGGCAGCCTGGGGCGCAAGCTGCTGATGCATGTGCGCGACTTGATGCGCGGCGGCGACGCCGTGCCGCGCGTGCCGCCGGCGGCCAGCTTCGACGCCTTGCTGCGCGAGATGACGGGCAAGGGCCTGGGCTTCACCGCCGTGGCCTTGCCCGATGGTGTGCCGCTGGGCATCTTCACCGACGGCGACTTGCGCCGGCTCATCGAGCGCGGCGCCGAATTGCGCGGCCTGACCGCCGCCGACGTGATGCACCGCAGCCCGCGCCTGGTGCACGACGACGCGCTGGCGGTGGACGCCGCCCAGGTGATGGAGCAGCAGCGCATCACCAGCGTGCTGGTGGTCGATGTGCAGGGGCGGCTGGTGGGCGCATTGAATTCCAACGACCTCATGCGCGCCAAGGTGATCTGACAAGCATGCAACCCGCCCTGCAGTTCCCCGCCGAGCTGCTGCTGCGCGCCCAGGGCCCGGCCCTGGGCATGAAGGCGGCGATCTTCGACGTCGACGGTGTGTTGACTGACGGGCGGCTGTACATCGGCGAGCAGGGCGAAACGGTCAAGGCTTTTTGCACGCTCGATGGCCACGGCCTGAAGCTGCTGGCGCAGGGCGGCACGCTGCCGCTGGTGATTACGGGGCGCGATTCGCCGGCCGTGCGGCGCCGCGTGGCCGACCTGGGCCTGGTGCATGCCGTGTACGGCGCGCACGACAAGCTGGCAGCTGCCCAGTCGCTGCTGACCTCGCTGGGCCTGGCCTGGCCCGAGGTGGCGGCCATGGGCGACGACTGGCCCGATCTGCCGCTGCTGGCGCGCGCCGGTTTTGCCTGCGCGCCGGCCAACGCGCATGCCGAGGTCAAGGCCCTTGCGCACCACGTGACGGCGGCTGCCGGCGGCCACGGCGCGGCGCGCGAGTTCTGCGATCTGTTGCTGATGGCCAGTGGCCGCTACGCCGACTTGTTGAACGGCCAACTGCCAACCCTGGACGCGCGCTGACATGGCTGTCGAGCTGCACCTGCCCGACCTGCCCGATGTGCCCTTGTCGCTGGGGCCGGCACCAGCGGCGCGGCGGCCCGTGGTGCTGCCTTGGTCGCTGCGGCTGCGCGATGCCTTGTCGTCCTACCTGCCTTTGCTGCTGATGCTGCTGCTGGCCTTGGCCACGTGGTGGTTGGTGAAGAACTCGCCAAAACCACCCGGCACAGGCCCCGCCACGGCAGTGCGGGCCGAGCCGGACTACACCATGTCCGGCTTTGCGCTGGAGCGTTTCGACGCTCAGGGCCGGCTGAAACTGCGCCTGGAAGGCGCGCAGATGCGCCACTTCCCGGCCACCGACCGCATCGAGATCGAGGCCGTGAGGGTGCGCGCCATCGCTCCCGACGGCCGCGTCACCCTGGCCCACGCCCAACGCGCGCTGTCCAACGGCGACGGCAGCGAGGTGCAGTTTCTGGGCGCAGCAGAAGTCACCAGCGAAGACGCGCGTGGGGCGCCGCTGGTGATGCGCAGCGAGCAGCTACACGCCTTTCTGGTGGCCGAGCGCGTCACATCCAACGCGCCGGTGTGGGTGCAGCACGGCGCCACGCAAGTGCGCGCGGCCAGCCTGGATTACGACCACGCCGCGCGCAAGCTCGACCTGGGCGGCCCCATGCGCATGACCCTGCCCGGCAAGGCGGCCCGCTGATGGGCGCGCCGCTGGTCTTCATCACCGGCGCCTCCAGCGGCATCGGCCAGGCCCTGGCCCTGCACCACGCCCAGGCGGGTTGGCGGCTGGCCTTGGTGGCGCGGCGCACCGAGCTGGTGGCCGCCTGGGCGGCGGCGCAGGGTCTGGGTGAAGACCGCTGCGTGGTGTACGGCGCCGATGTGGCTGTGCCCGCCAGCATTGTGGCCGCGGGCGCTGACTGCATCGCGCGGCAGGGCCTGCCGGACCGCGTGATCGCCAACGCCGGCATCAGCGTGGGCATGGACAGCGCCGAGTTCGAAGACTTGGCCGTGCTGCAAGACACCCTGGCCACCAACAACGTGGGCCTGGCCGCGACCTTCCAGCCGTTCTTGGCGGCCATGCGCGAGCGGCGCCGTGGCACGCTGGTGGGCATCGCCAGCGTGGCCGCCATCCGCGGCCTGCCCGGTCATGCCGCCTACTGCGCCAGCAAGGCCGCGGTGGTGGCGTACTGCGAAAGTCTGCGCGGCGAGTGCCGGCCGTATGGCGTGCGCGTGGTCACGCTGCTGCCGGGCTACATCGCCACACCGCTGACCGCCAAGAACCCCTACCCTATGCCGTTTCTGATGTCGGCCGAATGCTTTGCCAGCCAGGCCTGCGAGGCCATGGACGCCGGCAGCAGCTACCGCGTCATCCCTTGGCAGATGGGGCTGGTGGCCAAGCTGTTGCGCTGGCTGCCCAACGCGCTGTTCGACAAGCTCTTTGCTGGCCGCGGGCGCAAGCCCCGCCGGGCACAGCCAGCCCCGCCACCAGGCTGATGGACGTTGTTGTCTTCTTTTTCCTGCTCGGGGTGCTGGCGCGCCTGGTCAAGAGCGACCTGCGCCTGCCCGAGGCGCTGTACGAGACACTGTCCATCTACCTGCTGTTGGCCATCGGACTGAAGGGCGGCATCGAACTCAGCAAGCAGCCCATTACAGCGCTGGCGCCCCAGGTGGCTGCTTGCATGGCGCTGGGATTCGCGATCCCGTTCGTGCTGTTCCCGCTGCTGCGGGGCTTGAAGCTGTCGCGCCCCGACGCCGCGGCGCTGGCGGCGCACTACGGCTCGGTCAGCGTCGTGACCTATGCCGTGGCCACGGCAGAGCTGGCGCGTCAGCAGATCGCTTACGAGAGCCACGCGGCGCTGTGGGTGGCGGTGATGGAAGCACCCGGTCTGGTTGCGGGCATCCTGCTGGCACGCTGGGGCGCGCAGGCTGGTGTCAGCGCGCCGGGTGGGCGCCAGTTCGCGGGCACGGGTGGCCTGGGCGCGCTGGCGCACGACGTGCTCTTTGGCAAGAGCGTGCTGCTGTTGCTGGGCGGGCTGACGATAGGCGCCATTGCCGGCGAGGCCGGCACGGCGCCGATCAGGGCCGTGTTCATCGACCCGTTCAAGGGCGTGCTGGCGCTGTTTTTGCTGGAGCTGGGCCTGGTCGCCGGTGGGCGCCTGGCCGAAGTGCGCCGCTTTGGCGCCGCGGTGCTGGTGGTGGGCGTGGGCGTGCCGCCGGTGCTGGCCGTGGCCGGTGCGCTGGTGGGTTGGGCGCTGGGGCTGTCCACTGGCGGCGTGGCTTTGCTCGCCACATTGGCGGCCAGCGCGAGCTACATTGCCGCGCCCACCGCCATGCGCATTGCGGTGCCCGAAGCCAATGCCGCGCTGTCCATCACGGCGGTGTTGGGAATCACATTCCCGTTCAACATCGTGGTGGGCATACCCCTTTACATCCTGCTGGCGCAAAGGCTGACGGCATGACGAGCAAACATCCCAAGACGCTGTTGATCATCGTCGCCGAGGCGGCGCTGGAGAAGAATCTGGTGCGCGACGTGCGCGAACTCGGCGCCCAGTGCTGGACGCTCAGCGAGGTGCATGGCGCGGCGCGCGAAGGCGTGCGCGAGGGCGCGTGGGAGGCCGACCGCACGATAGAGATGAAGGTTATCTGCGACGCGTCTGTGGCCGACGCGATTGCCGACCACCTGATGGCAGCCTACGCGCCGAACTACAGCGTGGCCTTGTACTTCAGTCCGGTCTTGGTACTGCGCCCCGAACGGTTCTGAGCGCGCCGCCCTGAACCGACGGGTCTTGCCCCGGCCCCTGGCTGCGTACGGCCCGCCCAAGACGAGGTAAGTGCCAAGCGCCAAAGAAAAAGCGCGGGTGCCTTGCGGCATCCGCGCTATTGCTGTCAGGGGTTTGGGTAGGTCAGTAACCGCCGCGGCTGCCGCCGCCGCCGGTGCCCCCACCACTGCCACCGCCGCCGTAGCCGCCGCGACTGCCGCCGCCGCCACCGCCGCCGTAGGGGCTGCGACC
>JANOLY010000382.1:0-16740 GCA_031420055.1 Burkholderiales bacterium
TCAACACGCTTTGCGTGCCGGTGCGGTAGATGGTCTGCTTGATGGCCAGCACGTCGGGGTCGTGCACGGCCTCGCGCAGGAACTGCACCACCGGCTCGAAGCTCTCGAAGGGGTGGTGCAGCAGCACGTCGCCCTGGCGCAAGCGCTCGAAGATCGACCGCCCCGGCGGCAGGCTGGCGCTGGGCCAGCGCGGCTCGTAGGGCAGGAAGCGCAGCGCATCGGCGTCGGCCTGATCTATGAGCTGGTTCAGGCGCACCAAGTTCACCGGCCCGTTCACCTTGTAGAGCGCCACCTCGGGCAGCTCGAACTGTTCCAGCAAGAAGCGGCTCAACTCTTCAGGGCAGGTTCTGACGACTTCGAGCCGGATGGCCTGGCCGTAGTGGCGGCTGGTGAGCCGGCGGCGCAGCGCCTGGCGCAGGTTGGTCACGGCGTCGGCGTCGACCTCGAGGTCGGAATCGCGCGTGACCCGGAACTGCGAGAAGTACTCGACCACGCGGCCAGGGAACAGCTCGGCCAGGTGGGCGCGGATGACGCTGGTCAGCAGCACGAAGCCCTGCTTGCCGTGGCACAGGTCACGCGGCAGGCCGATGACCCGCGGCAGCACGCGCGGCACCTTGACGATGGCGATCTGGTTCTCGCGCCCGAACACGTCGCGCCCACCCAGCCGGGCAATGAAGTTCAGCGACTTGTTGGCCACCTGTGGGAAGGGGTGGCTGGGGTCCAGGCTGACGGGCACCAGCAGCGGTCGCACCTGCTGCTCGAAGAACTTGGCCACCCAGGCGCGTTGCGCCTTGTTGCGCTCGGCATGGTTGAGCACGACGATGCCCTGCCCGGCCAGGTCCGGCATCACCGATTCGTTGAACAGCGCGTATTGCTCGTCGATCAGTTCGTGGGCCGCCGCGGACACCGCTGCCAGGTCGGCATGGGTCACGCCGCTGCCCGGCTGGCGCACCGCCTCGATGTAGTCGGCCACCCGGACCTCAAAGAACTCGTCGAGGTTGGAGCTGACGATGGTGATGTAGCGCAGGCGCTCCAGCAGCGGCACATCGACACGCCGCGCCTGGGCCAACACGCGCCGGTTGAATTGCAGGATCGACCGTTCGCGGTTCAGCAGGCCGCCGACCTGCACGGGCGGCGCGGGCGGACTGGGCTGCGGCGCTGGCAATTCGGGCGTGTGAACCTTGGGGTCGTCGCTCATCCCCGCAGTGTATGAATCTTCGAAGTCACGCGGGTGACATGTCCGTGCCCAGCCAGGCGGTGGGCCGCGCTGCACTACTTCAAGGAATTCGACAGGAAGGCCTGCAGCCGTTCGGTTTGTGGTCGGGCCAGAACCTCGCCCACCAGTTCGGGGTCCAGGGCCGAAGTCGGCTCGTCGAACAGCATCACCTGCGGCTCCATGGCCAGTACACGCGCGATGGCCACGCGCTGCTGCTCACCGCCCGACAGGTGCGCCGGGTAGGCCTGGGCGCGGTGCATCATGCCCACGCGCTGCAGGTAGCACTCGGCCCGGGCGACGGCCTCGGCGCGCGACAGGCCCGGCACCTGCACAGGCGCCTCGATGACGTTCTCCAGCGCCGTCATGTGCGCCCACAGGTTGAAGTGCTGGAAGACCATGGACACGCGCGACCGCAGCCGCTGCAACTGCGCTGGGTCGGCGGCCTTGAGCGCACCGTGCTTGTCAGGCACCAAAGCCAGCTCTTCGCCCGACACCTCGATGCGGCCGGCATTGGGCTGCTCCAGCAGGTTCAGGCAGCGCAGGAAGGTGCTCTTGCCGGACCCGCTGGAGCCGATCATCGAGATCACGTCACCCTGGCGCGCCTGCACGCTCACGCCGCGCAGCACCTCGTTGTCATCGAAACGCTTGAAGATGCCCTCGGCCTGCAGCAGCCAGGCGGTGGTGCGGGCTGTTATGCGCTCAGCAACTTGCCGGTTCGGGCCAGCGACGTGCCGGCGATCTTGGCCAGGCGCTTGCCCGGCGTGGCCCAGCGTGTGGAGATGCGCGCGTAAAGCACGCCGGCGGACACCGCCCGGACCGGGATCACCTCGCCGCTGTCGATGTCGACGACATCGGCCACCACCGCGCCCGCCGGCACCCACACGCCGGGTTCCAGGTGAAACACCACGACGCCGGCGCACGGTGCGATGAGGGGTTCGCTGCCGGCCAGAGGCGTCGGCTGGCACAGGGCGCTCGGCAGCGTCTGCAGGGCTCCGGCCACGATGCCGCGCCGACGCAGGAATTCGATGATGGCGCTGGCGTCCTGGCGCGCCAGGGCGTGGTCGGTGTCGGTTTCGCCGCGCAGCTCGACCGTCACGCAGAAGCAGGCCAACGGCACGGGATGCGGCGCAAACTGCTGCTGCACCTTCAGCCACGGGCCGCTGCAGGCCTCGTCGAAGGGTGAATCGCCCGACTCGGTGGCCAGCAGAACGGCCTGCGCCCCCAGCAGCGCACCCAGCTCGGCGCACAGGTCGGCCTGCGGCGTCAGGCCGTACAGGTGCATCACGGCCTGCGAGTCGCAATGCAGGTCCAGCACCACGTCGCTGTCGATGGCCAACTGAACCAGCTTGTTCTTCAGGTCCTGCGCCGGGTTGCTGGCCGTGAGCGCCGCCGCGGCGTCACGCAGCGCCTCGCGCACCGCGTGCACGTTGGCTTGCGCATCGTCGCCGAGCCGACCCTGAAGGGCCGCACAGGCGGCCGGCGCCAGGTCGGGGTGGTTGCGGTTGAAGTTGACCCCGTCGCGCACATCGAAGCGGCCCTGGTGCTGGCCATTCACGTGCTGCGCCAGGCCGATGGGGTTGGCGTAGGGCACGAGTTGCACTTCGCCCAGCAGTTGCCCGGCAGCTTCGAGCGCCAGGAGCTGCTCACGCAGCGCCTGCGCCACCAGCAGGCCCGGCACCTCGTCGGCATGCAGCGCCGCCTGGATGGTGGCACGCGGGCGCGCACCCGGTGTGCCGAAGCGCAGCACGTTCAGGCTGTGGCGGTGGCCTGGCGTGGTGCCTTGGAGGTCTAGGGTTTGAACATGCATGGGGACGCTTGGAACTTGGAAGACGATCAGGCCGGCCGCGCCGGGCGGGGTGCGGAGTCGAGCGGGATGGCGGTGACACCGGGCTGTCGCTCGGTCTGCAGGTGGCGCAGAAAGCGCTTCTCCAGCAGCTTGAAGGCGCCCACCATCGAGGATGTGAGCGTGAAGTAGATGACTGCCGCGGTGCCGAAGGCCTCGGCGGGCAGCAGGTGGTTGGCGTAGACATCGCGCGCCACGCGGGTCACGTCCACCAGCGTCACGGTACTGGCGATGGCGGTGGCGTGCATCATGCCCACGACCTCGTTGCTGTACTGCGGCAGCGCGCGGCGCAAGGCGCTGGGCAGCAGGATGCGGCGGTAGAGCCTGACGCCCGTCAGGCCGTAGGCGCGCGCGGCCTCGACCTCGCCCGAGGGCGTGGCGCGCAGGGCACCGGCAAGGATCTCGGTCGTGTAGGCGGTGGTGTTCAAGGCGAATGCCAGCCAGGCACAGAACCAGGCCTCGCGCAGCAGGGGCCACAGCACGCTTTCGCGCAGCCCTTCGAATTGAGCGAATCCGTAGTACACGATGAACAACTGCACCAGCAACGGCGTGCCGCGGACCACATAGGTGAAGAACCACACCGGCAGCGACAGCCAGGCGCGGCTGGACACCCGCGCCATGGCCAGCGGCACCGAGAGCACGAAGCCGGTGGCCACGCTGATGACCAGCAAGGTCAGGCACACCCACAGCCCGGCGGCGAAGTCGGGCAGGCTCTGTTGGATGACGGGCCAGTCGATCATGCGCGGCTCTAGAAGGCGATGGCCTTGACGCCCAGGCTGTAGCGGCGCTCCAGCCGCGACAGCAGGAAGATCGACACGGTCGTGATCACGAGGTAGATCAAGGCGATGACGACGAAGAAGGTGAACGGCGCGCGCGTCGCCGACGCCGCCAGGTTGGCGCGGTGCACCATGTCGTCCAGCCCGATGATCGACACCAGCGCCGTGGCCTTGACCATCACCAGCCAGTTGTTCGAAAAGCCCGGGATGGCATGGCGCACCATCTGCGGTAGCACGATGCGCGCCAGCACCTGCGTCCGGTTCAGCCCGTAGGCCTGCGCGGCTTCGACCTGCCCGCGCGGGATGGCCAGGATGGCGCCGCGAAAGGTCTCGGTGAGGTAGGCGCCGAAGATGAAGCCGATGGTCAGCACGCCCGCGGCAAAGGGCGGCACGTCGATGTAGCCCCAGCCCTGTGACTCGACCACCTCGTTCAGCAGGATCTGGCCGCCGTAGAAGATGAAGAGCATCAGCACCAGTTCGGGCAAGCCCCGGATGAGCGTGGTGTAGGTCTCGGCCAGCAGCCGTGCCGTGCGCGAGCCCGACAGCTTGGCCACGGCACCCACCAGCCCGAACAGGCAGGCGATGGCCGGCGAGGCGGCAGCCACGCTCAATGTGACCCACAGACCGCCCAGGATCGCCGACAGATAACCGTGCAGCATGGAGTCAGAACGTCGTGCAGAAGGGGCGGTGGTGCGGGGCTCAGCTGCCGCCCGAGACGTCGAAGTCGAAGTACTTGTCAGCCAACTTCTTGTAGCTGCCATCGGCCTTGATGGACTTCAGCGCCTCGTTGACCTTCAGGCGCAGGCTGTCTTCGCCTTTGCGAAAGGCCACACCCACGCCACCGCCACCGCCACCGCCGTCGAGCCGAACGGTGGGGCCGACCTGGGCGAAGCCCTTGCCCTCGGGTTTTTTCAGGTAGGCATCGGCCGACACCACCGACGAGCCGAAACCGATGTCGCCGCGCCCTGCCGCGAGTTCCAGGTACACGTCGGTCTCTTGGGTGACCAGCAGCACGCTGCTGTCCTTGTAGTGGTCTGCCACGTGCTTGGCGCGCGGGCTGTTCCACAGCACGATGATCTTCTTGCCCTTGAAGGACGCGGCGCTGTGGTCCTTGAAGGTGCCGGCCTTGGCCACCCAGCGCGAGGGCACGTCGTAGTAGGGGTCGCTGAAATCGGCGGCCTTCATGCGCGCGCACAGCGCCAGCGCGATGTCGATGTCGAAGCCGGCCAGCTTGCCGTCGGCGCCCATCTTCGAGAACGGCGGGTAGTTGCCTTCCACACCCACGCGCACCTTGGCCCAACCCGGTGCTTGGGCCTGGGCCAGGGGTGCGGCCACCAGGCCCATCAGCAAGGCAAGGGCAAGCAACAAGCGGCAGTTGAACATGGGCGGGCTCCGTGCGTTCAGGGGCTGGCCAGCCCCGATGCAGCGGGTTGTACCGCGCACGCAGCGCCCCGGGGAGAGGGTTGCGGGCGGGAGGTCGGAGTTCGGCAAGTCGATGTCACTTGCAAGGCGGCGCGGGCCGCCTACAAGGCCAGGAAATGCGTCCTGTAATGCAGCATTTCGTCGATCGACTCGTGGATGTCGGCCAGCGCCGTGTGCGCCTGGGCTTTCTTGAAGCCGTCAAGCACCGTGGGCTTCCAGCGCCGGGCGAGCTCTTTCAGCGTGCTCACGTCGACGTTGCGGTAGTGGAAGAAGGCTTCGAGCTTGGGCATGGTGCGGGCCATGAAGCGGCGGTCCTGGCAGATGCTGTTGCCGCACATGGGGCTCTTGCCCTTGGGCACGTGGCGCAGCAAGAAGGCGATGACGGCCGCCTCGGCGGCGGCTTCGTCGGTGGTCGAGGCGCGCACGCGCTCGGTCAGGCCGCTCTTGCCGTGCGTGCCCTTGTTCCAGTTGTCCATGGCGTCCAGCGTGGCGTCGCTCTGGTGCACGGCGAACACCGGCCCCTCCACGCGCACGGTCATCATCGGGTCGGTCACGACCACAGCGATCTCGATGATGCGGTCGGTGTCGGGGTACAAACCCGTCATCTCCAGGTCGATCCAGACCAGGTTGTGTTCGCTGGGCGGCAAGGGGTTGTCGTTCATGTGGCGATGGTGGCAAAGGGGTCGCTTGATTCTGGCCCAAGCCTACACTTGCACCCCATGGATGTTTCAACCGTCACCGCGGCCTTTGCCGCTGCCTTGCTGGCATCGCTGGCCGTGAAGTTTTGGCTGGCCACGCGCCAGATGCGCCACGTGGCCGCGCACCGCGGGCAGGTGCCTGCAGCCTTCGCAGGCCATGTCACGCAGCAAGCGCACGCCAAGGCCGCCTACTACACGCTGGCAAAAGGCCGCCTGGGCCTGGTCGGCATGGCCTTGGGGTCGGTGGTGCTGCTGGCGTGGACGCTGCTGGGCGGTCTGGATGCCCTGAACACGGCCCTGCGCGACGCCTTGCTGCCCGGCGGGGGTGCGATGGTCTACCA
Organism: Burkholderiales bacterium; assembly: GCA_031420055.1. Classification (GTDB taxonomy): domain Bacteria; phylum Pseudomonadota; class Gammaproteobacteria; order Burkholderiales; family Burkholderiaceae_C; genus Rubrivivax. Next base: position 6,297 of record JANOLY010000382.1, read on the forward strand.
ACTGGCCCTGCTGACGGCCTTTGTGGTGATAGGCGGCCTGGTCGAGCTGCCGCTGGACTGGTATTCGACCTTTCGCGTCGAGCAACGCCACGGCTTCAACCGCATGACCACCCGGCTGTGGCTGGTCGACCTGGCCAAGGGCGCCGCCTTGGGCGCGGTGGTGGGGTTGCCGCTGGCGGCGCTCATCCTGTGGATCATGGGCTCGTCGGGCGGCCTGTGGTGGCTGTGGGCCTGGTTCGCCTGGGTCGCATTCAACCTGGTGATGCTGGTGCTGTACCCGACCGTCATTGCACCCCTGTTCAACAACTTCGAACCGCTGCCCGACGAGGCCCTGAAGGCGCGTGTGCAGGCCCTGATGCAGCGCTGCGGCTTTGCCGCCAAGGGGCTGTTCGTGATGGACGGCAGCAAGCGCTCGTCGCATTCCAACGCCTACTTCACTGGCCTGGGCGCGACCAAGCGCGTGGTCTTCTACGACACGCTGCTGCAGCGGCTGTCACCCACCGAGGTCGAGGCCGTGCTGGCACACGAGCTGGGCCACTTCAAGCACAAGCATGTGCTCAAGCGCATCGTCGCCATCTTCGCCATGAGCCTGGCCGGCCTGGCCCTGCTGGGCTGGCTGGCGGGCCAGAGCAGCTTCTACGCCGGGCTGGGCGTGGCACCCAACCTGTCGGCGCCCAACGACGCGCTGGCCTTGATTCTGTTCATGCTGGTGCTACCGCCCTTCACCTTCTTTGTGGCACCCGTGATGGCGCACTTCTCGCGCCGCGACGAGTTCCAGGCCGATGCCTACGCGGCCGCCCAGGCCGACGGGCAGGCCCTCGCCAGCGCCTTGCTCAAGCTGAACGAAGACAACGCCGCCACACTGACGCCGGACCCGCTGTATGTTCGCTTTTACTACTCGCACCCGCCGGCCAGCGAACGGCTGGCCGCCCTGAACACCGCCCGGCCCCGCACCGCATGAACCCACTCGCCCTGTTGCACTGCAAGCCGCTGGAAGGGCATGCGCCCATGGGCGCTGATGACGTCGCGCAGCACCTGGCTGCAGCACCCGGCTGGGCGCTGGCCGACGGCGCCATCCAGAAGCGCTACGACTTCGCCGACTACCACCGCACCATGGCCTTCGTGAACGCCGTGGCCTGGGTGGCGCACACCGAAGACCACCACCCCGATCTGCAGGTCTCGTACAACCGTTGCACGGTGCGCTTGAACACCCATTCGGTGGGCGGCATCTCGGTCAACGACTTCATCTGCGCCGCCAAAGTGGACGCGCTGCTGCCTTGACGGCCGCGCCCCCCCGCGAACCGGGTTTGGTCGTCGCCGCGCATGGGCGGCAAGTCATTGTCGAAACGCCCGAGGGCCGCCGCGTGCTGTGCCAAACCCGCGGCAAGAAGAGCGATCTGGTCGTGGGTGACCACGTGCAGTGGATGGCCACCGGCGACGCGGGTGTGGTGGAACAACTGGAGCCGCGCCGCAACCTGATGTTCCGCCAGGACGAGTGGCGCACCAAGTCCTTCGCCGCCAACATCGACCTGCTGTTGGTGCTGGTGTCTGGCGAGCCGGTGTTCAGCGAAAGCCAGCTCACACGCGCACTCATCGCAGCGCAGGCCGCGGGCATCACCGCCTGCATCGGCCTGAACAAGATCGACCTGCCCGCCACGGCCGCGGCCCGCGCGCGCTTGGCCCCGTACGTGGCCATGGGCGTGCAAGTCATTGAGCTGGCGCTCAAGCACAACACCGACCTGGCCCGCGCCACGCTGGCGCCACTGCTGGCGGGCCGCACGACGCTGGTGCTGGGCGCCAGCGGCATGGGCAAGAGCACGCTGATCAACCTGCTGGTGCCGGCCGCCGCGGTGCGTGTGGGCGAGATATCGCAGGCGCTGCAAAGCGGGCGCCACACGACGACCACGACCACGCTGTACTGGCTGGACGAGGCCCGCAGCACGGCGCTCATCGACTCACCGGGCTTCCAGGAATTCGGCCTGCGCCAGGTCAGCGCCGAACAGCTGGCCGGCCTGATGCCCGACTACGCTGCGGCGCTGGGCCACTGCCGCTTCTACAACTGCACCCACCGCCACGAACCAGGCTGCGGCGTGCGCGACGCGGCCGAGCGGGGCGAGATCAGCCCGACGCGACAGCGCCTGTACGCTGAACTCTTCGAAGAGCTTTCGCGGCGCAGTTACTGACCTTGGCTACTCACGCCCCGGCCTGGCGCCTGCATGCGCCAGGCGTTCGCGAGGCACATGACAGGGCGCAGGCCCTGTCATGCGTCCACGCTCACCCCAGCACGTTGGCCAGCGACAGCAAGGCCACCAGCAGCATCCACAGCACCACAGACCGCCAGACCAACCCCACCACGCTTTGCAGGTGGCCGGGCAAGGGCGGCACGCCAGCGGTGGAGCCTTCGGCGCTGGCGGCACCCGGCTCACCACCCGCGCTGAAGGTCTTGCTGCGGTCCGGCGTCACCCCGGGCGCGGCCACACCACCCAGCTGCACGCCCACGGCACCGGCCGCGGCGGCCAGGATGACACCCTCGTTGGGCTGCATCCACAAGTTGGCGTCGCGCCGCCAACTGGCCACCGACTCCTCGAAATTGCCCACCACCGCAAAACCGAAGGCCGTCATGCGGGCCGGCACGTGGTCGATCAGCGCAAACAGCTTTCGCGACAGGGCCAGCAGGGCCTCGTTGGGGGGCGTGTCCAGCGTGCGCTGGCGGTAGGCCCAGAAGCGGCTTGAGAACTCGGCCATGCGGTACAGCACGGCACCCATCGGGCCCAGGCCCAGCGCCGACAGCACCACGAACCAGAAGAACACGCCAAACACGTGGCGGTGCGCGGCCAGCAGCGCGTGCTCGATCACATGGCGCAGCACCTCGGTGCGCGGCAGCTCGCTGGCATCCAAATGGCGCCACTCGCCGAGCAGCCGTCGTGCCTGGTCTTCGTCACCCCGGTCCAACGCGTCGCGGATGTCGGTGTAGTAGTGGCTGAACTGGCGAAACCCCAGCGTCAGGTAAAGCACGCCCACGTCAAACGCCAGCGCCAGCAACAGGCTGTAGTGGGCCACGCCCCAGTAAGCCAGGGCCACCAGCAGGCAGGGCATCAGCACCGACACGCACCACACCACCCAGGTGTGGTGCGGCTTGCCCGCGTCGAAGTTGCGGCCGGTCCAACGCACCCAACCGAACAGAACGTCGTGCACCGCGTTCAGCCGAGGCAGCGGCTTGAGCTGCTCGATCAGCAAGGCAAACAGGACGGCGAAGAAGCTCATCGAAGGCGATGATAGCGAGCCCCACTGAGCGCAAGGGCCCGTACGGACCCGCGCCACCCCACCAGCCCACGCGGCCCGATCAGCCTGCCAGAAACCCGTAGAGATTGCGCAGCATGGCCGCCGTGGCACCCCAGATGAAGTATTCGCGCGGGCTGCCGTCGGTGGCCTGGCCCTGCCAGGGCATGGACAGGAACTGGCGCTGTCCGCCGTCGTAGTCAAACACATGGCGGCGGTGGTGCGCCGGCGTCATCAGGTATTGCAAGGGCACCTCGAAGGCCTCGGCGACCTCGAAGGCGTCCAGCGACAAGGCCAGCGGAGCCTGCACGATGGCCACGACCGGGGTCACGACATAACCTGTCACCGTGGTGTAGCTTGGCAACTGGCCTATGACCTGCACCTGCGAGCGCGGCAGGCCGACTTCTTCTTCCGCTTCGCGCAAGGCGGTGGCCGCGGCGTCGGTGTCCGCAGGCTCGCTGCGCCCGCCTGGGAAACTGATCTGGCCCGCGTGGTCGCGCAGGTGCTCGGCACGCCGGGTCAGCAACACATGCAGACCGTCGTCACGCTGTACCAGGGCCAGCAGCACGGCAGCCGCCGTCGCCTGGCGGCTGGGCAAGAGGCCACCGCCGTCACCGGGGAACTCGGGCGCCCCCGCGAAGCCCTGCACAAACCGTTCGCGCAAAGCAAGCGCCGTCAGCCGCGAGGCCGGCACGACGGGAAGATGCGCGTCGGTGCCAGACACAGGCACCAAGCGGGGGTCGAGGATGCGGGGTGGCATCGCGCGACCTGCGGCTCGCGCCGCAGGCTGACCTGCGGTCAGGCGAGCTTTTCCTTGATCCGGGCCGACTTGCCGCTGCGCTGGCGCAGGTAGTACAGCTTGGCGCGGCGCACATCGCCGCGGCGCTTGACCTCGACGCTGGCGATCAGCGGGCTGTAGGTCTGGAACGTGCGCTCCACGCCTTCACCGCTGGACACCTTGCGCACGATGAAGCTGCTGTTCAGCCCGCGGTTGCGCTTGGCGATGACCACGCCTTCGTAAGCCTGCACGCGCTTGCGTGTGCCTTCGACGACGTTGACGTTGACGATCACGGTGTCGCCCGGGGCGAATACAGGGATCGTGCGGTTGAGCCGGACAATCTCTTCCTGCTCTAGGGTAGCGATGAGGTTCAAGGGGTTCTCCGTACGATCATGTCGCGGGCGGGATTGGTGGGTTTCTGTTGCCCGGCAGAGGATCGAAAAGCCTTTGATTATAGCCCGAGGCTGGCCAGGTGCTTCTCGTCGGCGGTACTCAAGCGCCCTGCGGCACGCGCTGCGGCAATGAGGTCCGGGCGACGACGCGCCGTGATCTCCAGCGAACACTGCCGCCGCCAGGCAGCCACCTGCCCGTGGTGGCCCGACAGCAGCACCGGCGGCACCGCCACGTCCAGCCCATCCACGCTGAGCACCTCGGGCCGGCTGTAGTGCGGGCCTTCGAGCAGCCCATCAGAAAAGCTGTCCTGCTGGTGCGAGGGCGCGCTGAGCACGCCGGCCTGCAAGCGCGCGACGGCGTCCAGCACGGCCAAGGCCGGCAGCTCGCCGCCCGAGAGCACAAAGTCACCCAGGCTCAACTCCTGTGTTTCGTGGCGGTCCAGCACACGTTGGTCTATGCCTTCGTAGCGGCCGCACAGCATGATGGCCCCGGGCCCGCTGGCGATCTCCTGCACGACGGACTGGTCGATGCGCCGGCCCGTGGGGCGTGAAGTGCAGCACGGCGGGGGCCGGCCCGCCGCGGTCAACCGCGATGGCCGCCAGCGCGCGCAACAGCGGCTCGGCCAGCATCACCATGCCGGGGCCGCCGCCATAGGGGCGGTCGTCGACGCGGCGGTAGGTGTCGTCGGCGAAATCGCGCAGCGGCCACAGGCGCACGTCGATGCCGTCCGGCCCGAAAGCGCGGCGGGTGATGCCTTGCGTCAGGTGCGGCGCGAAGAGTTCCGGGAACAGCGTGACGACATCGAAGCGCATGGCCACAGCGCGTTCAGTAGTCCGCTTCCCAATCGACGGTGATGACCCGCGCGGCCCTGTCCACGAGGTCGACATAGGCCGCGACAAAGGGAATCAGGCATTCCTCGGCGCCCGCTTGCGACGGCTGGATGCGCAGCACGCAGTGCGGGCCGGTTTCGATGAGGCCGATCACGCAGCCCAGGTGCAACCCCACGCGGTTGACCACAGACAGGCCGATCAAGTCGACCCAGTAGAACTCGTCGTCACCGCGGATGGCGGGGAAGCTGGCGCGCGACACAAACACCCGGGCGCCGGCCAGGGCCTGCGCCTGGTCGCGGTCGGCCAGGCCTTGCACCGTGGCCACCACCGAGTCCCCCTGGCTGCGTGCATGCAGCACCCGCAGTTCAGCCGGCAGGGCTTGCAGCGGACGAGCACCCGGCGGGCGGGGCTGGTCGTTCGTCTGCAAAAACCACTGCTCGCTGGAGAACAGCACCTGGGCGTCGGAAGAAAAGGGCTTGACGCGAATCTCGCCCTTCACGCCCCACGCGCCGATGATGCGGCCGACCTCGACGGCATCGGCGGGCATGGCCGCAGCGCTGGCACTGGGCGACGAAACCGGCGCCACGGGAGGGTGAGACACGCTGCTCACCCGGCCCGGCATCAGGCCGCCTTGCGCGCCTGGTCGACCAAGCGCTCGACCGTGGGCGACATGCGCGCACCGACGCTGGACCAGTGCGTGACGCGGTCCAGCGCCAGGCGCAGCGGCTGCTCGGCACCCGCGGCCATGGGGTTGTAGAAGCCCACGCGCTCGATGAAGCGGCCGTCACGGCGCTCACGGGCATCAGCCTCGACGATGTTGTAGAACGGACGCTTCTTTGCGCCACCACGAGCCAGCCGGATCACGACCATGTTGAGATTTCCTTGAAATTCTGGGCCGGCAGACACACCACGGGAGACACACCGGGCGGGCCACCGAAAAGGCCAACACAGGGCGCATGAACGCCCGCGTCGGCCGCGGCTGGCGCCGTAGATACGCCCCAGGTGTTGCCACCATGAAGCCAGCGCCGAAAACCGCGCATTATAAACTGCAAGCAGTCCTTGTCCGCCGTCTCGCCGTCTGCATGAACCCCGAACCCACAACCAGCCCCCCCGCCACAACAGAGCGGGCGCACACCCGCGGACCCCGCGCCTTGAGCACGCACTACCGGTCCAAGACCCTCGCCGCATGGCTGGCCCTGCTGCTGGGCAGCCTGGGCCTGCACCGGCTGTACCTGCGGGGCTTCGGCGACTGGCTGGGCTGGCTGCACCCGGTGCCGACCGCGCTGGGCCTGCTGGGCGTGCACCGCTTGCAAAGCCTGGGGCAGGACGACCCGCTGGCCTGGGTGCTCATCCCCGTGCTGGGGCTGATGATCTCCCAGGCCATGCTGCTGGCCATCGTCTACGCCCTGACCCCCGACGAGCGTTGGGACGCCCGCCACAACCCCGGCCAGCCCGTCACGGCGACGACCTGGGGCCCCGTGTTCGCCGCCGTGCTGGGCCTGCTGGTGGGCGGCGCTGTGATTATGGGCACCATCGCCTACAGCGGGCAGAAGTACTTCGAGTGGCAGCTCGACGGCGCGCGCACAGCACCCTTGCGACCGTAGCCCGCGGCGGCGGCAGCGCCCGTTTCATGGCAGCCTTGCGATGGCCTGCCCGCCCACACGCCCGAGCCAATCACGCAACAAGCCCAGGCGCGGGTGCACCAGTTCGGGCGCGATCTCGGCCAGGGGCTCGAGCACGAAGGCGCGCTGGTGCAGGCGCGGGTGCGGCAGCGTCAGCGCGGGATCGTCCAACTCAAGCGGGCCGCACAGAAGCAGGTCCAGATCCAGCGTGCGCGGCGCGTTCAGGTGGGGCCGCTGCCTGCCGTGCTCGGCTTCTATGGCTTGCAGCGCCTTGAGCAGTTCCAGCGGCGCCAGCGTCGTGAGCAACTCGGCCACGGCATTGAGGTAGTCCGGGCCCGTTGCGTTAACCGGGGCACTGCGGTACACGCCCGACACCGCTACCAGCGTGATGGCAGCGTGGCTGCCCAGCGCCTTCACAGCCGCGGCCAGCGTGGCGCGCGCGTCGCCCAGGTTGGCACCCAGGCCGACGAACACACGCTCGCTCGGCGCGCTGGTCATGCCGGTGGCGCACCCCCGCCCGTGCCACCGCCCTCGCCTGCCGGGCGCCGACGGCGGCGGCGTTTGCGGCGCGGCGCGGCGTCGCCGCTGGGGGCGGGCGCGCTGTCCATGGCGTCGTCGTCTGCGTCATCCGCGGCTGCGGGCTGCGCTGTCGGGGTGGACGCCGGCACACGGCGCACCTTGGCCGGCGCGCTGGCACGCGCGTCTTCGAGCAAGGCCTCGCGTTCGTCTTCATCACCCAGGTGAAAGTCTTCCCACCAGTCGGCCAGCTCGGGTGCGACTTCGCCCACGTCGGCGCGCAGACGCAGAAAGTCGTAGCCGGCGCGGAAGCGCACCTGCCCCACCAGCGACGCCGCCGAGCTTGGCGTGCGCCTATCGAAGCGCGGCTGCATCAACCAGACCTCGCGCATGTCGGCGGCCAGTTTGCCGCGGCCCGAGATGTCGCCAATGCGCGCGTCGAACACGGCGTCAACCGCCTGCTGCAGCGCCGGGTACGGCGGCTCGCCGGCGGCGAGCAGCGCGTTCCAGCGCACCTGCACCTCGTGCCACAGCATGCAGGCCAGCATGAAGCTGGGCACCACGGCGCGGCCTTCGGCAACGCGGCGGTCGGTGTCCTGCAAGGCCAGGCGCACGAACTCCTGGTGCTGCGGATTCGGTTGCGGCGGCGCCAGCACCGAGTCCAGCACCGGGAATACGCCCTTGTCCAGCCCTTGCTTCTTCAGCTCTTGCAGGCTGGCCAGGGCGTGCCCGGTTTGCAGCAGCTTGACCATCTCGTCGAACAGGCGCGACTGCGGCACGTTGGCCAGCAGCGCCGACATGGCACGGATGGGCTCGCGGCTGGCGGGCTCGATCTCGAAGCCCAGCTTGGCCGCAAAGCGCACCGCCCGCACGATGCGCACCGGGTCTTCGCGGTAGCGCGTTGGCGGGTCGCCAATCATGCGCAGCACGCGCGCGCGGGCGTCTGCGATGCCGCCGTGGTAGTCCACCACGGTGTGCGTCAGCGGGTCGTAGTACATCGCGTTGATGGTGTAGTCGCGCCGCGCTGCGTCCTCGATCTGCGGGCCCCAGACGTTGTCGCGCAGAACCCGTCCGCTGGCATCGACCACATGGGTCTTGTCCTGCGATGCGCCCCGGGCCGCCTTGTCCGGGACCACGGTGGGCTCTGCCGCCGCCGTGTCCTGGTAGGCACGGTAGGTCGAGACCTCGATGGTCTCGTGCTCGCGGCCGCGGCCAAACACCACATGCACCAGGCGAAAGCGCCGGCCGATGATGAAGGCGCGGCGGAAGTGCGACTTCACCTGCTCGGGTGTGGCATCGGTGGCCACGTCCCAATCTTTGGGGCGCAGGCCGACCAGCAGGTCGCGCACAGCGCCGCCCACGATGTAGGCCTCGTGCCCGGCGTCCTGCAGCGTCTTCACCACGCGCACGGCGTTGGCGTCGAGCAGACTGGCATCGATGCGGTGCTCGGCCTGCGGCACCTCGACCCGGACCCCCAGCGGCACCACGGGCGTTGGCGCTTGTGCCACTGCCTGGCCTTCGGACGTGGCCTTGCCGAGCAGGCGCTTGATGAATTTCTTGATCATGGATGGAAGAGGTTCAGTACGGGCCAGTGTCGCTCTTGCGCGACCAGCGCGAGCGAGGGGCCGGGGTTGGTGGCCACCGGATGACTCACGCACTCCAGCAGCGCCAGGTCATTGATGGAATCGCTGTAGAAGGTGCTGCGCTCGAAGCTGGCCAGCGACTGGCCACGCGTGGCCAGCCAGGCCGCCACGCGTTCGATCTTGCCTTCGCGAAAGGCCGGCACGCCCTGGATGGCGCCCGTGGCGCGGCCCTGGGCATCGCGCGCCAGGTCGGTGGCAATGAGCTCATCGACGCCAAATAGGCCGGCGATGGGACGCGTGACAAAGTCGTTGGTGGCGGTGACGATGGCCACGAGATCGCCCGCCCCCTGGTGCTGGCGCACCAGCGCCAACGCGGCGGGGTGCAGTTGCGGCTTCATCACGTCACGCAAGAAGCGATGCATGGCTTCGTCCAGATCACGAGGACTGCGGTCGCGCCAGGGCGCCGTGGCGAAGTCGACGTAGGCTGTCATGTCGAGCCGGCCGGCCTGGTAGTCGGCATAGAACTGGTCGTTGCGGCGCTTGTGCTCGGCGGCGTCGGCCCAGCCCTGGCCAATGACGAATTCACCGAAGGCGTGGTCGGAGTCGGTGGGCAGCAAGGTGCCGTCCAGGTCGAAGAGCGTGAGCTTCATGGGTGAGCGGCTGGCTCTGAGGGGCTCGTGTCCTCGGCCAGCATCTGGCGCAACAGCGGCACCGTGACAGGCCGGGCCAGCGAGAGCGCGAACTCGTCGAGCCGCTCGAACAGCGGCATGAGGTGCGCTAGGTCGCGCGGGAAACGCGTGAGCAGGTAGTTCATCACCTCGTCGGACAGGCCGAAGCCCCGGCGCGCGGCCTCGCGGCGCAAGGCCGCGCGGGTGTGCTCGTCCGACAGCGGCTGCAGCGCGAGCACGTGGCCCCAGCCCAGGCGTGTGCGCAGGTCCTCGCGCAGGGGCAGGTCCACCGGCGGCACGCGGCCGGCCGCGGCCACCTGCACGCCGTGCGTGGCGGCCTCGACGAACAGCGCAAACGCGGCCTGCTGTTCGTTGGGCTGCAGCAGCTCGCAACCGTCGATGACGACCACCGCCCAGGCGGGCTGCAGCGTCCAGGGCTGCGGTGCGCCAGCGTTGAACCAGCCGACTTGCTGGCCTTGGCTCTGACAGCGCTGGACCAGGGCATGCAGAAGGTGGCTCTTGCCGCTGCCGGCAGGGCCCCACAGGTAGACGGGGGCGGATGGCAGGACCAGGCCCCGCAACTGTTCAACCGCGGCGGCGTTGAGGCCGGGAACAAAGTTGCCAAAGCTGCGCAGGGGCGTGGGGCCGAGTGGCAGGGGAATCTGCTTCATGGCGTCAGTGCAAGCCGCCGGGGCGGATCCACAGTGCCAGCTGACGCCGCAGGGCCGGCGCGTCAGCGGCCTGCGGCATCTCGGCCAGATAGCGTTGCAGGTCG
>JANOLY010000383.1:0-13829 GCA_031420055.1 Burkholderiales bacterium
CACTGAAGCGGGCTGCGCAGCGTGACAGCACGTCGTATCCAACGCGTCTGGTTCTTGTCCTGACGCTCATTGGCAGTGTCGTCGTTGCCGGCCTCAGCTATATGTACTTCTTTAATTACTTTAGGGTGGGCACGGGGATCAACAATCGAGTGACCATTGCCGCCGCTGTCTGTGTCGCCTTCTTTCTAGTGTCCGGCGTGACTTTGGTCGGCAGCTTCCTGCCGCTGCGACTACGTAAAGTGTCGCTATGCGCTGGGATCGCCGCGGTCTGCTTTTGCGGCAGCCTGATCACCAGTACCGTCGCCACCTTCTGGGTCGACGCGTCACGGGCACAGGCCGAAGTCTTGAGGGGGTTGAAGGCGGCATGGCCGTCGCCGCCGATGAACAGTTCGGTGTTGCTGATGGGATTCTGTTCATGGATTGGTCCTGGAATAGTCTTCGAGACCAACTGGGACGTACGCGGGGCCGTAGGCGTCCTCTACCGCGACCAAACGCTCGCTGGCAATGTCCTTCGCCCTTGGATGAAGGTGGAGGGAGACGGGTTGCGTGCCGGTGACACCCTCTTCTCGTACGCATCCCTTCACGTCTACGATGCCCGCACCGGACTGGTCAATCGAATAGCCGACGAAGCGTCCGCGTCTCGCATTCTGCGCGCGCTTGCAGAGGAGGATGTTTCGGGCTGCGCAGGGAATTACAACGCATTCGGCGCCGGCTTGCCGATTTGGTAGCGGTCTCTCCGTCCCGGCCCGTGACTGCAACTGCGGGTGCTGAGCATCTTCCCGGTCAACGGTGGCTCCAGACTCGCTGCAATGATCTTCAGCTCGCTCCGCCGTTCGGCCAGCGCTTGGTGGCGAGATCGCTCAGGCGGCCGTGCGTGCGTCTAGCGCGCGGTCCAGGTCGTCCAGCACCTCGTCCAACCGGCGCAGCGCGCGCGTGGCCCTTGACCCGGCCGGCTTGGCCAGGCCGCGTCGCTTGATCAGGCGGCGGCGCGTGTCGTCAAGCACAGCGTCGTCCAGCACCAGCCCATGGCGGGCCAGCACGGCGCCCAATGAACTGCGGTGCGAGCGCAGATGCGCCCGGGTGTGCTGGTAGGCGTGCTCGGCCATCACGCGCCGCTGCGAATAGCCGAAGGTGTTGGCCAGGAACATCTCCGGGTCGCGGTGGTCGGGCTCGAGCAGCACGATGTCGGTGTTCGGGTGGCTGGCCTCGTAGCCCTTCAAGCCCAGCTCCAGCCGCGAATGGATGAGCGAGCGGAAGGTCTGGCTCAGCACCACCGGCAAGCCACCGTCCACGAGGTGGGGGATGGGCTCGTCGGCACCGCTGAGCACGCGGTGGCGCTGCCCGCGCGTGGCGTCAAAGGGCACCAACGGATTCAGGCACAGCATGAGGTCCAGGCCCATGTCCAGCAGCACGCTGGCATGCAGTGTCTTCTTCAGCGCGCCGTCGACATACCAGCGTCCGTCTATGCACCGGGGCGGGAACAGCCCGGGCAGCGCCGCGCTGGCCGCGATGGCCTCGGAAATGGGCACGTGGTCCCAGCCCGGTTGGCCGAAGGGCGCGGTCTGGCCGCTGTCCAGGTCGGTGGCCACCAGCACCAGGTGGCGTGTCAGCTTGCGAAAGTCGTTGCTGCGCCCGGGGGCACTGAACACCCGCCGCATGTGCGCTTCCAACGCGGCGCTGCTGAACAGGCCCGCAGGCAGCGCACGGCCCAGGCGTTCCAGCGTGGCCAGCAGGGAACTGCGTTTGAACAACAGCCCGTAGCCGGCCTGCGCCACCAGGCTCGGCAGGGTGGCCAGCCGGCGTGCGTATTCGCCCAGAGCCGGACGGAAGAAGATGGTGGGGTGAATCGCGTCGGCGCGCGGGCCGTCGCTGCCGATGAAGGCGTCGCACAGCTGGCGCGGTGTCATGCCGTTGGCCAGACCGGCGGCCACAAAACCACCCGCTGACACGCCGACATAGCCGTCCAGCGCATTGAAGTCCAGGCCGACGACGGCTTCTTCCAAAGCACACAAGGCACCGATCTCGTAGATGGCGCCCAGCGGGCCGCCGCCGGCCAGGGCCAGACCGATGCGTGCCTTCAAACTGTCCGAGCCGTCTTGCGCGCGACGCGGGCCTTGGTGGCTACGGGCTTCTTCGCCACGGCCTTCTTCGCAGCGACTGGCTTGGCCGGGGCCTTGGCAACCGACGTGGCCTTGGACAGCCGGGCCACGGCAGCCGCCAGTTCGTCCACACGCTGCACCAGTGCATCAACATCCTTGGCCGTGGGCACACCCAGCTTGGTCATGGCCTTGGCGGTGCGCGCTTCGAAGATGGACTCGAGCTTGTCCCAGTTCTGGCCGGCCTTGGCCGTGACGGTGTCGGCCATGGCGCTCATCTTGCCGGTGACTTCGCTGATGCGATCTTCGGCCAGGCCCTGGGTCTTGCGCTGCAGGTTCTGGCCTTCGCGCACCAGCGCCTCGAAGACCTTGCCACCTTCGGCCTGAGCCTTGGAGAACGCGCCCATGCCAGCCAGCCAGATGTGCTGGGCCGAGTCCTTCACCGCCGCGGCCATGGCGTTGCCGTGCGCGGGGCTGTCGCTCTTGGCGGCCTTGTCGGTGGTGCTGCTCATCTTCTTGACCATGGTGTTCCTCGTGCGTTGAAGGGGTAAGGAAACGCGGCAGCCACGATCGGCGCCCAGAGTCGAAATATAGGGTTGACCCCGGCGCGGCGCAGGCTTTTCTCTAGTGAGGCGGCTCTATGCTCGGTTGCAGACCTGTCCACCGCACGAGGAGAACGGCATGAGGTACTTCGTCACTGGCGCCACCGGGTTCATCGGCAAGCGGCTCGTCAAGGCCTTGCTGGCGCGGCGAGGCGCGGTGGTGCACTTCCTGGTGCGCCCGGGAAGCGTTGGCAAGCTGGCAGCGCTGTACGACTACTGGGGCGTGAGCAAGGCGCGCGCGGTGGCCGTCACCGGCGACCTCACACAGCGCAAGCTGGGCGTGGCCGCCGATGACATCAAGGCGCTCAAAGGGCAGATCGACCATCTGTACCACCTGGCCGCGGTGTACGACCTGGAGGCCGACGCACAAAGCCAGGTCGCCGTCAACGTCGACGGCACGCGCCACATGGTGGAGTTCGCGCGCGCGATTGCCGCCGGGCATGTGCACCATGTCAGCAGCATCGCCGCGGCGGGCATGTACGAAGGCGTGTTCCGCGAAGACATGTTCGACGAAGCCGAGGGCCTGGAGCACCCCTACTTCATGACCAAGCACGAGAGCGAAAAAATCGTGCGCCAGGAATGCAAGCAGCCCTGGACGGTGTACCGCCCGGCCGCCGTGGTGGGCGACAGCAGCACCGGCGAGATGGACAAGATCGACGGCCCCTACTACTTCTTCAAGCTCATCCAGCGCATGCGCCAGATCCTGCCGCCGTGGATGCCCAGCGTGGGGCTGGAGGGCGGGCGCATCAACATCGTGCCGGTGGACTTTGTGGTGGCCGCACTCGACCACATCAGCCACCAGAGCGGGCGTGCCAGCGGCCAGTGCTTCCACCTGGTCGACCCCGAGGGCCACCGCGTGGGTGATGTGCTGGACATCTTCAGCCGCGCCGCACACGCGCCCAAGATGAATTTGTTCATCAACGCCGCGCTGTTTGGCTTTGTGCCCAAGGGCGTGAAGAAGGGGCTGCTGGCGCTGGCGCCGGTGCGCCGCATCCGCAACGCCGTGATGAAGGACCTGGGTGTGCCCGACGACGTGCTGATGCTCGTCAACTACCCCACGCGATTCGACCGCCGGGCGACCGACGCCGCGCTCAAGGGCAGCGGCATCGCCTGCCCCAACCTCAACGACTACGCCTGGCGGCTGTGGGACTACTGGGAGCGCCACCTCGACCCCGACCTCTTCATCGACCGCAGCCTCAAAGGCGCGGTGGGCGGCAAGGTGGTGCTGGTGACGGGCGGCTCGTCAGGCATCGGCCTGTCGGCAGCCTGCCGCTTCGCCGAGGCTGGCGCCATCACCGTGATCGCCGCGCGCGGCGAGGACAAGCTGGCCGATGCCGTGGCCGAGATCAAGGCCTATGTGGCGAGCAAGGGCGGGCCCGAGCCACGTGTTCACGCCTACAGCGTGGACATTGCCGATGAGGCCGGCTGCGCCGCTTTCATGACACGCCTGCACGCCGAGCATGGCGGCGTGGACTTCCTCATCAACAACGCCGGGCGCTCGATACGCCGCGCCATCGAGGCCAGCTACGACCGCTTCCACGACTTCGAACGCACCATGGCGCTGAACTACTTCGGCTGCCTGCGGGTGACCATGGGCGTGCTGCCGGGCATGGTGGCCAAGAAGCGTGGTCACGTGGTCAACATCAGTTCGATCAGCGTGCTGGTGAATGCGCCCCGCTTCAGCGCCTACGTGGCCAGCAAGGCCGCACTCGACGCCTGGACACGCTGCGCCAGCAGCGAGTTTGCCGACCAGGGCGTGACCTTCACCACCGTCAACATGCCGCTGGTGCGCACGCCGATGACAGCGCCGACCAAGATCTACGACAACATGCCGCTGCTCAAGCCCGAAGAGGCCGCCGACATGATCGTGCAGGCCTGCATTGCCAAGCCGGTGCGCGTGGCCACACGGTTGGGCATCTTTGGCGAAATCTTGCATGCCGCCGCACCGCGCATCACGCAGATCGTCATGAACACCACCTTCCGCATGTTCCCCGACAGCGCCGCGGCCAAGGGCGACAAATCAGCCAAGGCCGGCTTGTCGCCAGAGGCCATCGCCATGGCGCAGATGATGCGCGGCATCCACTTCTGACATCGCCCGACCCGGCGGGTCAGGCGTCGGCCAGCTTCAACACCAGCTTGCCGAAGTTCTCGCCGGTGAACAGCTTGGTTAGCGTGGCGGGGAAGGCGGCGACACCGCCTTCAACCACGTCTTCGCGGCTCTTCATGCGGCCGTCTTTCAGATAGCCGGCCATCTCGGCAATGGCCTGGGGGTAGCGCTCGGCGTAATCGAAGACGACGATGCCTTCCATGCGCGCGCGGTTGACCAGCAGCGAGAGGTAGTTCTTCGGGCCCTGCACCGGCGTGGTGTTGTTGTACTGGCTGATGGCGCCGCAGATGATGATGCGGGCACGGCGGTTGATGCGCGCCAGCACGTCGTCGAGGATGTCACCGCCGACGTTGTCGAAGTAGATGTCCACGCCTTTCGGGCAGTGCTGCTTGAGGCCGTCCTTCACGCTGCCGGCCCTGTAGTCGATGCAGGCATCAAAGCCCAGTTCCTTGACCACCCATTCGCACTTGGCCGGGCCGCCGGCAATCCCCACCACGCGGCAGCCTTTGATCTTGGCCATCTGCCCCACCGTCTGGCCCACGGCGCCGGCGGCACCCGAGACCACCAGGGTCTCGCCGGCTTGCGGCAGGCCCACGTCCATCAGCCCGAAGTAGCCCGTCATGCCGGGCATGCCCAGCACGTTGAGCCACTGGGTGACGCTGCCCAGCGCCAAGTCGATCTTGGCCAGCCCCGAGCGCTTGATCTGGTCGGCCGGCACGAGGCAGTACTCCTGCACCCCCGGGCTGCCCGTGACATGGTCGTCCACCGCAAAAGCCGGGTTGCGTGAGGCCACCACCACGCCGATGCCGCCGGCGCGCATGACCTCGCCGATGCCCACGGGCGGGATGTAGCTCTTGCCCTCGTTCATCCAGCCGCGCATGGCCGGGTCCAGCGACAGGGCCAGGGTCTTGATGAGCACACCGCCCTCGGCGGGCTGGGCAACGGCCTCGTCGGTGAATTGCCAGTCGGCCGAAGTGGGCAGGCCCACCGGCCGGGCGGCAAGGCGGACCTGGTGGTTGATGGCGGCGATGGCGACGTTCATGGCGCTTACTCGGCCTTCTTGATGGTGGTCAGCACGTAACTGCCCTCAACCTTCTCGGCCGTGAAGCGCACGCGGTCACCGACCGCGACTTCTTCGAGCATCTTGCCGTCGCGCACGCGGAAATTCATGGTCATGGGCGGCATATCCAGGTTCTTGATCTCGCCGTGCCGCAACGTGATGCGGCTGTTGGCCTTGTCGATCTTGGTCACCTCGCCGCTGGCCTGCGGCGTCTGCGCGCTTGCTGCGGTCGCCAATAGGGTCAACGCCACGCCACCCAGAAGCTTCTTCATTGCGATCTCCAATGGGCGCACGGCCCCACAGTCAAGCCCGGATTTTCGCTCGAACCGGGTCTTCGCGTATTCCTACAATGCCCGCATCACCTACGCATTGCGCCCAGCCATTCGCCATGAGCCTAGACAGCGAACACAGCCTTGCCCACATCACGCCGCGCGACCAGGCCGAGATACTGGCCCAGGCGCTGCCCTACATCCGCCGCTTTCACGGCAAGACGCTGGTCATCAAGTACGGCGGCAACGCCATGAGCGACCCCGCGCTGCAGGCCGACTTTGCCGAGGACGTGGTGCTGCTCAAGCTGGTCGGCATGAACCCCATCGTCGTGCATGGCGGCGGCCCGCAGATCGACGAAGCCCTCGCCAAGTTGGGTAAAAAGGGCACCTTCATCCTGGGCTTGCGCGTTACTGACGAAGAAACCATGGAAGTCGTTGAATGGGTGCTGGCCGGCGAGGTGCAGCAAGACATCGTGGGCCTGATCAACGCCGCCGGCGGCAAGGCCGTGGGCCTGACCGGGCGCGACGGTGGCCTGATCCGCGCGCGCCAGATGAAGCTACCGGACAAGAACGACCCCAGCGTCGAACACGACATCGGTTCGGTCGGCGAGATCACGTCCATCGACCCCAGTGTGGTCAAGGCGCTGCAAGACGACCAGTTCATCCCCGTCATCAGCCCGATCGGCTTTGGCGAGAAGAACGAGAGCTACAACATCAACGCCGACCTCGTGGCGGCCAAACTGGCCACCGTGCTGAAGGCCGAGAAGCTGGTGATCCTGACCAACATCAAGGGCGTGCTGAACAAGGCCGGTGAACTCATCACCGAACTCACACCGCGCGAGATCGATGAGCTGATCGCCGACGGCACCATCAGCGGCGGCATGCTGCCCAAACTGGCCGGCGCCATCGACGCGGCCAAGAGCGGCGTCAACGCCGTGCACGTGGTCGACGGCCGCGTGCCGCATGCCATGCTGCTGGAGATACTGACCGACCAGGCCTACGGCACGATGATCAGGTCGCACTGAATCTGCGGCGTGAGCCGGCATCTATGCAAAAGTGAACTCATACTTTATATTTGCATGGACCATGGCTTTCAACCGCACGCTTTCAAGCACGCTGCTAGCCCGCGCGCGTCAGTGGCCCGTGGTCACTGTCACGGGGCCGCGCCAGTCGGGCAAGACCACACTGTGTCGCAGCAGCTTTCCGGGTCTGGCCTATGCCAACCTCGAACGGCCCGACACGCGCGAATTTGCGCAGCGCGACCCGGCTGGCTTTCTGGCGCAGTTCGCGCAAGGCGCCGTGCTGGACGAGATCCAGCGCGTGCCGGCACTGCTGTCCTGGGTCCAGGTCGCGGTGGACGAGACGCCCTCGCCGGGTCGCTTCATCCTCACGGGCAGCCACAGCTTCGAGCTCATGGGCGCCGTGGCGCAAAGCCTGGCCGGCCGCACGGCGCTGCTGGAGTTGTTGCCCATGTCGATCGCCGAGTTGCGCGCGGCCGGCTTGTCGCTGAGCACCGACCAGCTGCTGCATGCGGGCGGCTACCCGCGCATCCATGCCGACAACCTGGACCCGGCCGTGGCGCTGGGCGACTACTTCGCCACCTATGTCGAACGCGATCTGCAGCAATTGATCGAACTGCGCGAGCTTGATGCCTTTCGCCGATTCATGCGGCTGGCTGCCGGCCGCGTGGGCCAGGTGCTCAACCTGCACAGCCTGGCCGCCGACGCCGGCATTTCCGACCCCACGGCCCGGTCATGGATGGGCTTGCTCGAGCACAGTTACATCGTGCGCCGCCTGCCGCCCTGGTTTGCCAACCTGGGCAAGCGGCTGGTGCGTTCGCCCAAGCTGTACTTCTGCGACACCGGCCTGGCGGCGTGGCTGTTGGGTATCACACAAGTCGGCCAGCTTGCCAGCCACCCCCTGCGCGGCCAGCTGTTCGAGAACCTGGTGGTGATGGAGTTCGCCAAGCACGCACTGCACCACGGCCAGCCCGTGGCCCTGCACTACTACCGCGACAGCAGCGGTCTGGAGGTGGACCTGGTGGTGGAACAAGGCATGGCGCCCGGCAAGCTGGGCCTGGTAGAGATCAAGTCCGGCCAGACCATGCACGGCAGCTTCCTGGCCCCCATGCACCGCCTCAGCCAAGTGCTGCACGCAGCGCCGACTGCGCCGTACCGGGTGGGCAGGCGCATGCTCGTCTACGGCGGCCATGAGAACCACATCCGCGAGGGTGTGGAGGTCGTCGGCTTGCAGGCGGTCGCATGAAGCCAGTCTGGCTCTTCGACCTCGACAACACCCTTCACGACGCCAGTCACGCCTCTTTTGGTGACCTCAACGAGCGCATGTCGGGCTACATCGTGGAGCACCTGGGCAAGGACCGCGCCGAGGCCGACGCCATGCGGCGGCACTACTGGCGGCACTACGGTGCAACCTTGCTGGGCCTGATTCGCCACCATGGCGTGAATGCAGCGCACTTTCTGCACCACACCCACCTGCTGCCCGGCCTGGAAGAGCGGGTGCGCGGCCATGCGCATGATTTTGCGGCGCTGGCCCGGCTGCGTGGGCGGCGCTACATCCTCACCAATGCGCCGGCCGCGTACACGGCGCGTGTGCTGGGGGTGCTGGGCATTGCGCATTTGTTTGACGGCATCATCGCCATCGAACAGATGAAGATGTTTGGCCACCTGCGCCCCAAGCCCGACGCGCGCATGTTCGCCTGGTTGGCCGCGCAGCTGGGCGTGCACCCTTCGCGCTGCGTGCTGGTGGAAGACACGCTGGAGCACCAGAAGGCCGCCCGCCGCGTCGGCATGCGCACGGTGTGGATGCAGCGTTGGGCGCGCCGCGCCGGCAAGCTGCCCAGCCCCAGCGCGCGGCTGACCATCACCCCGGCCTATGTCGACCGCAAAGTGCGCAGCCTGCTGCCGTTGACGCGCCAAAAATGAGCCGCCAGCACCGGGGCCGGCGTTTGGTTTGTCAGTGTTTACCTGCACCGCAACCCAGGCGGGCCGTGTGCAAGAATGCCTGCGCACCCCCTGCGCGCCGAGGCGATGTCCGACACCCCTGTTGATTCGATCCCGGCCGTAGAGCTTGCCGCGGCGCCTGTACGCAAGCGGCCCAAGCCGGGCGAGCGCCGCGTGCAGATCCTGCAAACGCTGGCCCGCATGCTCGAACAGCCGGGCGCCGAACGCATCACCACGGCCGCCCTGGCCGCCCAGCTGGACGTGAGCGAGGCCGCGCTGTACCGGCACTTCGCCAGCAAGGCGCAGATGTTCGAAGGCCTGATCGAGTTCATCGAGACCAGCCTGTTCACTGTCGTCAACCAATTGCTCGAACGCGAGGCCTCGCCGGCGCTGCAAGCGCAGAAGATCGTCCTGGCGGTGCTGCAATTCGGCGAGAAGAACCCGGGCATGACGCGCGTGATGGTGGGCGACGCGCTGGTGTTCGAACATGAACGGCTGATCGCGCGCATGAACCAGTTTTTTGACCGCGTCGAGTCGCAGCTGCGCCAAAGCCTGCGCCAGGCCGCCGAGGCCGCCGGCTCCAGCACGCCCACGGTGGACGCGCAGGCCCTGGCCTCGGCGATCACGTCACTGGTCATCGGCCGGCTGCAGCGCTATGCACGCACCGGCTTCAAGCGGCCGCCCACCGAGCATCTCGACCTGGCCCTGCAGCGGCTGACTTGCTGAAGTTGCGGCCCGAAGGCCACGGGGTCGCCGCGACCACGGGCGACGGCTTGCGCGCCCTACACTGCAAATCATGAACCCTGCTTTTGAACACTTGCTGGTGCGTGCCGAGTCGCTGCTGGCGCGACTGGAAACCATCCTGCCGCACGCCGCCACCGCGCCCGACTGGACCGCCGCCGTCGCCTGGCGCTACCGCCGCAGGGGCGGACTCCGCAGTGCGGGTGTGCTCGAACCCGTGCGCCACATCGCACCCATTCGCCTGGCGCAGCTGAAGGAAGTTGAGCCGCAAAAAGCGCGCCTGGTGCGCAACACCCAGCAGTTCGTGGCCGGGCGCGGCGCCAACAACGTGTTGCTCACGGGCGCGCGCGGCACGGGCAAGAGTTCGCTCATCAAGGCCGTGCTCAACGAGTACGCGGGCCATGGCCTGCGCCTGATCGAGGTCGACAAGGCCGACCTGGTGGACCTGTCGGACCTGGTTGACCTGGTGGCCGCGCGGCCCGAGCGTTTCATCGTGTTCTGCGACGACCTCAGCTTCGACGAAGGCGAGCCCGGCTACAAGGCGCTGAAGAGCGTGCTCGACGGCTCGGTCTCGCAAGCCACCGACAACGTGCTGATCTACGCCACCAGCAACCGCCGCCATCTGCTGCCCGAGTACATGAAGGAAAACCTCAGCTACCAGCACACCGAAGACGGCGAGGTCCACCCCGGCGAGGTGGTCGAAGAGAAGATCTCGCTGTCGGAACGCTTTGGCCTGTGGATCAGCTTCTACCCCTTCACGCAAACCGAGTACCTGGCCATCGTGGCGCAGTGGCTGCGCCACTTTGGCATCAGCGAAGACGCCATCAACGCGGCGCGCCAGGACTCGTTGGTGTGGGCACTGGAGCGGGGCTCACGCTCGGGCCGCGTGGCGCAGCAGTTTGCGCGCGACTGCGCAGGGCGCACGGGTGGCTGAACCCACCGAGCGCGAGGCGGTTGACGTGGCCGTGGGCGTGCTGATCGACGCCGCCGGCCGCTTCTTGTTGACATCGCGCCCCGAAGGCAAGGTCTACGCCGGTTACTGGGAATTCCCGGGCGGCAAGCTCGAAGCCGGTGAAACCGTGGCCCACGCGCTGCGACGTGAACTGAATGAAGAGCTGGGCATCACCATCGGCGAGGCCCACGCCTGGCAGCAAGAAGTCATGGACTACCCCCATGCCCGCGTGCGGCTTCACTTCTGCAAGGTCTTTGAGTGGACCGGCGACTTCGAGATGCGCGAAGGCCAGCGCATGGCCTGGCAGACCCTGCCGGTGGCGATGACCCCGGTGCTGCCGGGCACCGTGCCGGTGCTGCGCTGGTTTGCCGCCGAGCAGGGCTTTGCCGGCGCCACGCACAGCGAGCTTGGTTAGACTGGCCGCATGAACTGGCTGGACAGCATCAAGTGGGACGACAAAGGGCTAGTGCCCGTGATCGCGCAAGAACACGGCAGCAAAGACGTGCTGATGTTCGCCTGGATGAACCGCGAAGCCCTGGCTGCCACGGCCCAGCGCGGCCAGGCCGTGTACTGGAGCCGTTCGCGCCAGCGGCTGTGGCACAAGGGTGAAGAGTCGGGCCACTTTCAGCAGGTGCACGCCCTGCGCATGGACTGCGACAACGACGTGCTGCTGCTGGAAGTGACGCAGCTTGGCCACGACCCCGCGTCACCTTCCATTGCTTGCCACACCGGCCGCCACAGCTGCTTCTTCCAGCGCTTGGAAGCCGGCGCGTGGGCGGCGGTGGAGCCCGTGCTGGTCGACCCGGAACACATCTACCGATGACTGCAACTTCGCAAGACACCCTGGCCCGCCTGGGCGCGATCATCGATTCGCGGCGCCACAGTGACCCCGACAAGAGCTACGTGGCCCGGCTGTTCGCCAAGGGACCCGACGCGGTGCTGAAAAAGATCGGCGAAGAAGCCACCGAAGTCGTGCTGGCGGCCAAGAACGGCAACCGCGAAAACCTCGTGGTCGAGGTCGCCGACCTGTGGTTTCACACCCTGGTGGCACTCAGCGCCCACGGCCTGAAGCCTGCCGATGTGCTGGCCGAGCTGGAACGCCGCGAAGGCCTGTCGGGTCTGGACGAGTTTGCCCTGCGCAAGATGCAACTGCGAGATGGAGAGTCGTGATGAGCGATGTCGTGATGCCCCATTCCAACCCCGGCCGCCGCGCTGCAGACGGTGAGGGCCCGCGCCAGCTGACCCATGTGCTGTACGGGCTGCACACTTTGTCCTGGTTTTCGCTGGGGGTGTTCTCGGTCATCGCCATGGTCATCAACTACGTCAAGCGCGACGAGCTGCCCAACAACTTCTTTCTCAGCCACTTTCGCTGGCAGTCGCGCAGCTTCTGGTTCACGTTGGCCGCACTGCTGCTGACGCTGCCGCTGTGGCTGCTGTTCGTGTTCCCGGGCTGGGGGGCGTGGACCGTGATTGGCCTTTGGTACCTCTACCGCTTTGTGCGCGGCTGGTGGGCATTCGCTGAAAACCGGCCCATGCCGGTAGCCACGCCCTGAAGGCGCGCGGCGATGAGCCCCGACCCGAACTGCCTCTTCTGCAAGATCGTCGCTGGCGCCATTCCTGCGCGTAAGGTGCATGAAGACGATGAGTTGATCGCCTTTCACGACATCAACCCCTGGGCGCCGGTGCACGTGCTGGTCATCCCCAAGACCCACATCACCAGCCTGGCCGATGTGGGCCCCGAACACGACGCGCTGCTGGGGCGCATGCTGGGGCTGGCGCCACGGTTGATGCGCCAACTGGGTGTGGTGGGCGGTTTTCGCACCGTTATCAACACCGGGCCCGACGGCGGGCAGGAGGTCTACCACCTGCACATGCATGTCTTGGGCGGGCCGCGGCCCTGGGCGCGGGGCTGAACCGGCCTAGAACCAAACACCCTTCACGGGGTCTTCATGCTGTCCCACCTAGAATGGCGGGTTGGCTTTCAGGAGATAAATCATGGGTTCGTTCAGCATTTGGCATTGGCTGATCGTGTTGTTGGTGGTGGTGGTCATCTTCGGCACCAAGAAGTTGCGCAATATCGGCAGCGACCTGGGCGGCGCCGTCAAGGGTTTCAAGGACGGCATGAAGACCGGTGGCGACAGCCCCGAAGCCGAGGCCGCACCGGCGCAGCAGGTGACTGCCAAGCGCACGGCCGACGCCAACACGGTGGATGTCGAGGCCAAGACCAAGACCTAACGCTCCGGGCCGGGCCCGCTTGACGGCCCCGGCCTGGCCGCACCTGCACTGGCCGCCCCCACTGAATGATTGAATTCGGTTTCGACAAGATCGCCCTGATCGGC
Organism: Burkholderiales bacterium; assembly: GCA_031420055.1. Taxonomy (GTDB): domain Bacteria; phylum Pseudomonadota; class Gammaproteobacteria; order Burkholderiales; family Burkholderiaceae_C; genus Rubrivivax. Next base: position 13,127 of record JANOLY010000383.1, read on the forward strand.
GCGGTGGCGCTCATCGTCATCGGGCCCGAGAAACTGCCCAAGCTGGCCCGCACGGTGGGCCACATGTTCGGCAAGGCGCAGCGCTATGTGGCCGACGTGAAGGCCGAGGTCAACCGCTCGATCGAACTCGACGAACTGAAGAAAATGAAGACCCAGTTCGAGGACGCGGCACGCGATGTCTCGCAGACCGTTCAGAGCGAGGTCGGCGCCGTCAGCACCGCGTTCGAGAAGGAATGGAGCGGCGTCACCCAGGGCCTGGATGACCACATCCCACTGGCCCCGCCGCCGCCCAGCTACCAGCACCCCAAGAAGAACTGGCGCCTGAAGCGCGGCGCCATGCCGCAGTGGTACAAGCATCGCCATGGCGTGCGCGGCAAGGCGCAGTCGGGCGCGGCGCGCGTGGCCCGCTTTCGGCCCCCGGTTCGATGAGCACCAGCGCGCCCCCGCCCGGCGACAAACCCGACGAGCTCGACGGCACCGAAGCGCCCTTCGTGTCGCACTTGGTCGAGTTGCGCGACCGACTCATCCGTGCCGTCATCGCCATCGCCATCGCCTTCGCGGCGCTGGCCATCTACCCGGGCCCATCCGGGCTGTACGACTTGCTGGCCGCGCCCCTGGTCGCGCACCTGCCCAAGGGCGCCACGCTGATCGCCACCAACGTCATCTCTCCTATCTTGGTGCCGCTGAAGATCACGCTCATGGG
>JANOLY010000384.1:0-2691 GCA_031420055.1 Burkholderiales bacterium
GCTCGCACCCATCATCGACGCCCTTTCCCGCCGCACCGATGAAGTCATCCGCGGCTGGATCAACTACCGCGACCTGTCCGTCTCGCACCTGGGCAGCATCTACGAACGGCTGCTGGAGTACAGCCTGGTGCACGAGGTGCAAGCGGCCGACGACTACCGCGATTTGCAGGAGATCGACCGCGTCGTCGCGCGTCCGGCCAGCTTTGCGCGCAAGGTCTCGGGCAGCTACTACACGCACGACGACCTGGTGCGACTGATCTTGCGCGAATCGGTGGGACTGCTGGCCAGCGAACGCGTGGCGGCGTTTGAAAAGCTGGTGGCGGGCTGGAAGAAGAAGCACGCGCTGAACCCGGCCGAGTGGGATCGGCTGGACGCCGCTGACCCGGCTTCAACGGTGTTGGAGCTGAAGGTCTGCGACCCGGCCATGGGCAGCGGCCACTTCCTGGTGGCCTTGGTAGATAACTTGGCCGACCGCGTGCTGGAAGCCGTGACCGCCGCACAAGGGCTGGTGGCTGAACAGCCCTGGGCCGCGCACCTGGTGGAGCAGGGCCGCCCGTGGCAGAGCCCGGTGGTGGCGCGCACGGCGCACATCCGCCGCAGCATCAAGGCGCAGGCCACGCAGCATGGTTGGCACGTCACCGACGCGCAGCTCGACGACCGCCACATCGTGCGCCGCATGGTGCTGAAGAAAAGCATCTTCGGCGTTGACAAGAACCTGATGGCAGTGGAGCTGGCCAAGACCGCGCTGTGGCTGCACACCTTCACCGTTGGGGCGCCGCTGAGTTTTCTGGACCACCACCTGAAGCACGGCGACAGCCTGCATGGCGAACGGCTGCCCGCCGTGCAACAGGGCCTTCAGGGTCTGGGCATGCTGTTCCAGCAAGCCGACCTGGCGCGCCTGGAACGGGCCGCGAAGAACCTGGCCGACGTGGCCGACCTGACCGACGTGGATATCGCCGAGGTGCGGCTGTCGCAGCAATTGTCTGCCGAGGCCGATGCGCAGGTGGCGCCTTTGCACGCACTGCTGGACTTCTGGCGCGCCATGCGCTGGCTGCAGCCCGGCTGGCCGCCGCAAAAGTCGGCCAAGCTGGCGCGACTGGGCGACGAGACCTTGCAGCAGGCGCTGGCCGAGTTGTTCGCACCCCAGCGCAACCTGGTGGCCACGCTGGGTGCGGGCCAGCTGGAAGGCGCGGGCGCGGCCGTGACGGCGACCAACGCGCTGCTGCGCCGCACGCAGGGCCTGGCGCGGCAGGAACGTTTTTTCCACTGGTGAACGGCCTTCCCGACCGCGTTTGGCGCTGCCGACCCGGGCTTCGACGCCGTCATCGGCAACCCGCCCTGGGACCGCATCAAGCTGCAGGAAGTGGAGTGGTTTGCTGAACGCGAAAGCACCATCGCCGCGCAGCCCCGCGCGGCCGACCGCAAGGCGATGATCGAGGCGCTGCGCACGAAGAATGTGCCCATCGCTGCCGAATACGGGCTGGCCGTGCAACGCGCCGAGGCCAACGCCCGCGTGCTGGCCAAGTCAGGCGACTACCCGCTGCTGGGGGGTGGCGACGTCAATCTTTACAGCCTGTTTGTGGAGCGCGCGCAATCACTGGTCAAGCCCCGCGGCGTCGTGGCCTTGCTCACGCCCAGCGGCATTGCGGCCGACAAGGGCGCGGCCGTGTTCTTCAAGAGCATTGCTACCACTGGGAGGCTGGGGGCGCTGTTTGACTTCGAGAACAGGAAAGTGTTTTTTGCTGACGTGCATGCGAGCTTCAAATTCTGCACGCTGGTGTTTGGCGGGGCGCAGACAACGTTCAAAAGCACGCGCTGTGCCTTCTTCCTGCAATCCTTGGAAGAACTCGATCAGGGCCAGCGAACGCTGGAACTCACGGCCGAAGACTTTGCGCTGGTCAATCCGAACACGGGCGCGGCACCCGTCTTTCGCACCCAGCGAGACGCGGACATCACCAGGCAGATGTACCGCGCGCATCCCGTATTGGTGCGCCACGGGGCTGTCTCTGATACGCACGGCCAGTTGCCCGACACGAAGGCCTGGCCCGTGCAGTACGCCACCATGTTTCACATGACCAACGATTCGCATCGCTTCTTGAAACAAGCCGAATTGAAGCAACAGGGTTATGCCGCTGCGCAGCTTGGGCGTTGGGTCAGTGGCGTTGACGTAGCCTGGCCGCTGTATGAAGGCAAGATGGTGCAGATGTATGACCACCGTGCGGCAGACGTGGTGCTGCACCTGGACAACCTGCACCGCGCTGCGCAGCCCGCGCCCTTGAGCAGCGCTGCCAAGGCAACTCCCGACCGCTTTCCGCTGCCGCAGTACCGCGTGCCCGGTGCGGCACTGCCAGTGGGGCCCGTGTGGCCCGATTACGTGCTGGCCTTCAAGGATGTCACGGCACCCACCAATGTGCGCACGATGATCGCCGCCATCGCACCACGCGCGGGCTACGGCAACACACTGCCGCTGATCCTGCCCGACCCCGGGCTCGATGCAACGGCCTGTGCCCGCACAGTCAGTCTCCTGCTTGCCAACTTGGCGAGCCTGCCCTATGACTACATCGCGCGGCAGAAAGTGCAGGGTCAACACCTGAACTGGTTCGTGGTCGAGCAGCTACCAGTCATCACCCCCGCCCGTTTCGGCGCCCCACTGCCCCCGGCCTTCACCGCCCACATGCGCGAGTCCGGCCT
>JANOLY010000385.1:0-1684 GCA_031420055.1 Burkholderiales bacterium
GGATGCGCGAAGCCGCGCGCCAGCGTGGCGACGACCCGAACGAACTGCCGCACCGCTACGCCACCTTCATCAACAAGGTGGTGGCGCACAAGCCCGCCGGCATGGTGCTGGCCATGCACTTGTGCCGCGGCAACTTCAAAAGCACCCACGCGGCGGCCGGCAACTACGAGCCGGTGGCCGAGGCGCTGTTGGCCGAGATGAAGCTCGACGCCTACTTCATGGAGTACGACGACGAGCGCAGCGGCGACTTCCGCCCGCTGCGGTTCCTGCCCAAGGGCAAGATCGTCGTGCTCGGCCTGGTCACCACCAAGTTCGGCACGATGGAGACCAAGGACGCGCTCAAGCGCCGCATCGACGAGGCCGCCAAATACGCACCGCTCGAGCAACTGGCGCTGAGCCCGCAGTGCGGCTTCAGCAGCACCGTGCACGGCAACAACATCGCCGTGCAGGCGCAACGCGACAAGCTGCGGCTGGTGGTGGAGACGGCGGCTGAAGTCTGGGGTTGAGACAATCGCCGCCTTCGCGTCGCCCCTCGCGGGCCCCGCCTGATCGACATCCGATATCCGACACCCGAGACCCACCATGACCGTCAAACTCGCCAGGCCCGCCCGCGGCAGCACGCCCATCCACACCGTCGACCGCGCCGGATTCGCCGCGCTGGCGGGTCGTCTGGACACCGCGCAAGCACGCTGGCTGCAAACCCTGGGCTTCGTGGGCGCACCCGACAGCCACGCGCTGTTGCCCGGCGCCGATGGCGGCCTGCAAGCCGTGTGGGCTGGCGTGCGCGACGCCACCGACCCCTGGGCGCTGGCCTCGTTGCCCAAGGTACTGCCCAAGGGCCACTATCACCTGGCCGACGACGCGCCGCTGGCGCTGGACGCGGCGGCCGCGGCGCTGTCGTGGGACCTGGGCGGCTACACCTTCGACACCTACAAGCCGGCGCGCCGCGAGCCGGCCGTGCTGCACCTGCCGGCCAGCGCCGCCGCGCGGCGTGCGCTCATCGTGGCCGCAGCCGTGGCCTCGACGCGCGATCTCGTCAACACGCCGGCCGAGCACATGGGCCCGGATTCACTGGCCGCGGCGGTGCAGATGGTGGCCACGCAGCACGGCGCCAAATTCAAGCAGACGGTGGGTGACAAGCTGCTCAAGGACGGCTTCCCGGCCATCCACGCCGTCGGCCGCGCCGCTGAAACGTCGCGCGCGCCGCGCCTGATCGAGCTGAACTGGGGCAAGGCCAAGCACCCGCTGATCACGCTGGTGGGCAAGGGCGTGTGCTTCGACACCGGCGGCCTGGACATCAAGGGCGCCGACGGCATGCGCCTGATGAAGAAGGACATGGGCGGCGCGGCCAACGCGCTGGGCCTGGCGCAGATGATCATGGCGCTGCAGTTGCCGATCCGTCTGCAGTTGCTGATTCCAGCGGTCGAAAACGCGATTGCCGGCAACGCCTTCCGGCCGGGCGATGTGTTCAAGACGCGCAAGGGGCTGCACATCGAGATCGGCAACACCGACGCCGAGGGCCGCGTGATCCTGTGCGACGCACTGGCCTACGGCGCCGAGGGCAAGCCGGCGCTGATGATCGACCTGGCCACGCTGACCGGTGCCGCGCGCACCGCGCTCGGGCCGCAGTTGCCGGCGCTGTTTTGCCGCAGCCTGGCGCAGGCGCGCGAACTGGTCGATCTGG
>JANOLY010000386.1:0-1900 GCA_031420055.1 Burkholderiales bacterium
CGGCTGAGCAACTCGATGAGCTCCGAGGCGCAGAGCCAGGGCGAGTCCGACATCCACATCGATACACAGCCCGGCCGCGACAAGGTGCGCATCCGAATCCGCAAAGACGGCCAGATGCGCAACTACCTGGAGCTGCCGCACACCTATCGCAGCGCGCTCATCGCACGGCTGAAGACCATGTGCGAGCTCGACATCTCCGAGCGGCGCAAACCGCAAGACGGCAAGATCACCTTCAGCAAGTTCGTGCAGGGCTCGCGGCTGGAACTGCGCGTGGCCACCATCCCCACCCACAGCGGGCTGGAAGACGCGGTGCTGCGGCTGCTGGCGTCGAGCAAGCCGATCCCGCTGGAGAACCTGAACCTCAGCCCGAGCAACTTCCAGCGCTTTCGTGAAGTCATCCAAAGGCCCTACGGCATGTTGCTGTGCGTGGGCCCCACGGGCTCGGGCAAGACCACCACACTGCACTCGGCGTTGAGCTGCATCAACACCCCCGAGCGCAAAATCTGGACCGCCGAGGACCCGATCGAGATCACCCAGGCCGGCCTGCGTCAGGTCCAGGTCAACCCGCGCATCGAATGGACCTTTGCGCGCGCGCTGCGCTCGTTCCTGCGCGCCGACCCGGACGTCATCATGGTCGGCGAGATCCGCGACCTGGAAACCGCGCAGGTGGCCATCGAGTCATCGCTCACCGGCCACCTGGTGCTGAGCACGCTGCACACCAACAGCGCGCCCGAGACGGTGACGCGGCTGCTGGACATGGGCATGGACCCCTTCAACTTTGCCGACGCCTTGCTCGGCGTGCTGGCCCAGCGCCTGGTGCGCCGCCAGTGCACGCACTGCCGCGTGGCCCGCGAAGCCACGGTGGAGGAAGAAGAAGAACTGCTGCGCGACTACCTGCACGTGATGCAGGGCGTGAGCCCGGCGCCCAGCCACGCGGACGTGCTGGCCGACTGGCGCAAACGCTTCGGCAGCGAAGGCGGCGAAGGCAGCACCGGCCGGCTGACCCTGTACCGCTGCGCCGGCTGCGAGCACTGCGGCGGCACCGGCTTTCGCGGCCGCGCCGGCATCCACGAGCTGATGCTGGTGACGCGCGAGCTGCGCCACCTGATCCAGATAGGCACCCGTTCCGACGACCTGCAAAAGCAGGCCCTGGCCGACGGCATGCGCACGTTGCGCCAGGACGGTATCGAAAAGGTACTGGCGGGGGTGACGACGATCGAGGAAGTGCGGGCGAATTCCTGAGCTGACCGCGCTGCTTGGCGCCGCTGCAGACGGGCGGTTGACGATCCTCTGGTCGGTGCAGCGGTTGAAGTCGCGGGCGGCCGCGAAGGCGCGCTCAGGAAAAGGGGACGCTTTAAGGAGGGAGGAAAAGGGTAGCGTCCCCTTTTGTGCGACTGGGGCCGCATCGTCGATGCCGTGGAGGCCGAGTACGCCGCGGCCATGAGCGACGCCGATTTGGCGCGGCTGTTCGCCCGCCCCGTGGTGGCCGCGCTCGGTTGAGCCTGCGGGCCCAGCGCGGCCGCGGGTCGCAGCCCACACCCGCGGGACGCGCCGGTGCAGGCCTTGAAGAGTTTGGTCGCGCTGCCCGCCGGGGCTGTGAAGGCTGCCACGCGCCGAGCAAATTGACACGCCCCAGCGCCACGCCACGATCATCGGTTTCCCTGATGCGGCAGGGCCACGAACGCCTATGCTCAGCGGCGCGCCGCGGCCATACCGCCGCAGCCCGCAACACAACGCCCCAGGAGACATCCCGCATGACCATGCTCACCCTCACCGTCAACGGCAAGTCCATGACACGCGACGTGCCGCCGCAGACGCTGCTGTCGGAGTTCATCCGCGAAACCCTGCGCCTCACAGGCACCCATGTGGGCTGCGACACCGGCCAGTGCGGCGCCTGCAC
>JANOLY010000387.1:0-3128 GCA_031420055.1 Burkholderiales bacterium
GTCGGCCACGAGGCGCTGATCCTGTGCCTTATTATCTTCCTGTGGACACCCCCGCACTTTTGGGCGCTGGCGCTGTACCGGGTCGAGGACTACCGCCGTGCCGGCCTGCCCATGCTGCCCATCACCCACGGCTCTGAATTCACACGGCTGCAAATGCTGCTGTACACCTTGGTGCTCTTCGCGGCCACCTTGCTGCCCTTCGTCTTTGGCATGAGCGGCTGGATCTACCTTGCAAGCGCCGTGGTGCTGGGGGCCTGGTTCATCGTGCTGGCCTGGCTGCTCTGGCGCAGCTACAGCGACGCGCTGGCGCGGCGTACCTTCCGTTTTTCGATCTGGTACCTGTCGCTGCTTTTCGCAGCGCTACTGGTCGACCACTACGCGGGCCCATGGCTGTTCGCCGCCTGATCCTGGCCGGCGTGGCGCTGGCCGCCCTGTGGCTGGCGGCCTGTGATCGCAGCGGCTCGTCGGCAACGGCGTTCAAGGGCATAGACATCACCGGCGCCGAGTACGCCCGCGGCTTCGACCTGCCCGACGCCAACGGCCACCGCCGCACCCTGGCCGACTTCAAGGGCAAGGTGACGCTGGTCTTCTTCGGCTTCACGCACTGCCCCGACGTGTGCCCGACCACCATGATCGAGCTGGCCGAAGTGAAGAAGGCGCTGGGCCCGGATGGCGCGCGCGTGCAGGGCATCTTCATCACCGTGGACCCCGAGCGCGACACGCCGGAACTGCTGAAGGCCTACGTCACCAACTTCGACCCGGGTTTTGTCGCGCTGCGCGGCACGCAGGCGGAGACCGCCGCGCTGGCCAAGAACTTCAAGATCTTCTACGCCAAGGTGCCCGGCAAGACCGAGGGCCACTACACCATAGACCACACCGCGGCGTCGTTCATCTTCGACGCCAAAGGCAAGGTACGGCTGTACTCACGCTACGGCAGCGGCGCCGACGCGCTGAAGAACGATCTGCGACTGCTGCTCGACGGGCGCTGAACGCCAACCCGGCTGCCGGCTCGCGACGCAGTGTTGTGCTATTTCGGTTAGCCTTCTATACTGACTAGCACTTATCGCACATAGAGGGGCCTGTGATGCACCTGAACTTCGACGTGGATTTGGATCAGGCCCGTGGTCTCACGGACAAAGACCTTGAAGACGTCAAGCGACTGATGAGCGATGTCGTCGCCGTGGCCTTGGCTGCACGCCCAAGGCGCCGCGAGGCGGTGCGCGACCAACTCGTGAATCTGCTCGTGGGCGACGTCGCACTGACGTCTGTAGACATGAAGCGCGCGCGGCTAGAGGCCCAAGCCCTGCGCGCAATCCGCCAAAGCACCGAGTGGCTCACGGCTGCCGAAGTGGGCGACCTTGCAGATTTGGGGCCCGCCAACCCGATCGCGACGGTCGGCCGCTGGAAGCAGCAGGGTCGCATCTTTGCGCTCCGCCAGGGCGGCAAAGACCACTACCCCCGGTACGCGCTCGGGCCAGACTTCCACCCACTGCCCGTGGTCAAAGAAATCCTGGCCGTGTTGACAGGCTACGACCCCGAACTGCTGGCAGGCTGGTTCGACAGCACGTCACGCTTGCTCGGTGGCAAGCGTCCGCGCGAACTCGTGGCCAGTGAGCCGGCCAAGGTGCTGGCAGCCGCGCGCAACATGATCGAGGCGCAGGAGAACCAAGCTTGACATGGTTTGCCGCGGCACTGGCCGACAAGCGCCTGGACGCGACCAAGATAAGCACGCTGGACCTGCCGCTGCCGCGCCTTTGGCGGGTCTACGCCAAGAGATTCGCGGTCGACGGCTTCAACAGAACCCATCTCGGCCAGGCGCGGTTTTCCCCACTGGAAGTCGCCGGCACGATCGTTCCGACCCTTTATGCGGCAAGCACGCTAGAAGTCGCGCTGATGGAAACCGTGTGGCACGACGCGCCCAGCCCGTCGCACGGATTCCACCTCGTTCTCAACGAGGCGACTGAGCCGCGTCGCGTGGGCTCGCTCAAGCCGTCCGCTGCCTTGCGCCTGGTTGACTTGACCGCCCTGGGGCTGCGCCGGCTGGGACTTGCCCGCTCTGATGTGATTGACAGCGACCCGGCGGGCTATGCAATCACGCGGCAACTCGGCGCCTGGCTGTACAAAAACAAGCCCGACGCCCAAGGCATCTTCTGGGTCTCCCGGCAAAACGACGAAGGCAGAGCCGTCGTGCTGTTCGAGCCGCGGCTGGGCGCGGTCAAATTCGAGGTGGACACCGAGGATGAGGTCTTTACCGACGGATCGCATCTGGACGCGCTACTCACGCTGGCCCAGCGCATGGGCGCGAGTGTGATCGTCCGTTGACCAAACCCACCACCCAGCCCACCGCCAAGCGCGCTCATCAGGCCCGTGAGATCACTGCTCGACGGCAAGGACTGAGCGCTTCACTTTGGTCGGTGTTCGCGCCAGCGCATCAACCGCAGGTCGATGCTTCCTGGCCGGTAGATCAGGTCACCAGCGCCTTGCGCATCTTCTTCATGGCGGCCACTTCGATCTGGCGGATACGCTCGGCGCTCACGCCGTACTCGGCCGCCAGTTCGTGCAGCGTCATGCCGCCTGACGAATCGTCGTTCACTTTCAGCCAGCGCTCTTCCACCACGCGGCGGCTGCGTGCGTCCAGCACGTTCAGGGCCTGCACGATGCCGTCGCCCGCCAGCCAGTCGCGGTGGCGCGACTCCAACGCCCGCGTCGGCTCGTGGGTGTCGTCGGCCAGGTAGGCGATGGGCGCGTAGCTCTCCTCGCCGTCGTCGGTTTGCGGCTCCAGCGCCACGTCGCCGCCGGACAGGCGGGTTTCCATCTCGATGACTTCGTCGGGCTTGACGTTGAGCTCCAGCGCCATCTTGGTCACTTCGGCGGGCGTCAAGGTGTTGCGGTGCGTCTCTTCGTTGCCGGCTTCGGCCTTCATGCCCTGCTTCATGGAACGCAGGTTGAAGAACAGCTTGCGCTGCGCCTTGGTGGTGGCCACCTTGACCATGCGCCAGTTCTTCAAGATGTACTCGTGGATCTCGGCGCGGATCCAGTGCAGCGCGTAGCTCACCAGCCGCACGCCCTGCTCGGGGTCGAAGCGCTTGACGGCCTTCATCAGGCCGACGTTGCCTTCCTGGATCAAG
>JANOLY010000388.1:0-9562 GCA_031420055.1 Burkholderiales bacterium
GATGAAGACGATGCCGTTGCCCTCGGCGTGGGCCACGGCGGCGGCGCGGATCTCGTCTTCGTTGACGAGCTTGCCGGCCTCTTCGTCCACCAACATCTTCAGTGCCACGGCAATCGGCAGCTTGCGTGTCTTGCGTCGGGTCTGGTTCATCTGGCTGAACAGGCCCTTCAACTGCTCGGCCATGTCTTCCATGCCGGGCATGCCTTGCGCGCCCATGATCTCCAGCTGGGGTCTGGCCTCGGCCAGGTCGAGCTCGATCTCCTTGTCGTCCAGCAGGCCCTCGCGCAGCCGCTTGCGCATCACCTGGCGCGCCGTGCTGTCGGGGCTGGCGGGCTCGGCGTTGAAGCCGGCCGGGCGGGCGTCGCGCGGTGGCGGCACCAGGATGTCGAGAACGCGGTCTTCGGCCGCGTCTTCGGCCAGCGCGCGTTTGGTGGCCATCTGGCGTTCGCGCTCTTCTTTCACGGCCACTTCCATGAGGTCGCGGATGATGGTGTCCACGTCCTTGCCCACGTAGCCCACTTCGGTGAACTTGGTGGCCTCGACCTTGATGAAGGGCGCGTCGGCCAGTTTGGCCAGGCGGCGTGCGATCTCGGTCTTGCCCACGCCGGTGGGGCCGATCATGAGGATGTTCTTGGGCGTGATCTCGGCCCGCAGTCCGGGTTCGACCTGCTGGCGGCGCCAGCGGTTGCGCAGGGCGATGGCCACGGCGCGTTTGGCCGCGTGCTGGCCCACGATGTGGCGGTCGAGCTCGGAGACGATCTCCTGCGGCGTCATGCTCAATGGAGCCCCTCGTCTGGTGAATACACCAGCCGATCCCCCGAGGGGATGCGGGCCGGCTTGGGGCGGCCCGGCGCTCGGCCCGGCCTCAAGCCAGCACCTCGATCGTGTGGTGCTGGTTGGTGTAGATGCACAGGTCGCCGGCAATCTCCAGCGAGCGCTTGACGATCTGCTCGGGCGCCATTTCGGTGTGCTGTAGCAGGGCGCGTGCGGCGGCTTGCGCATAGGCCCCGCCCGAGCCGATGGCCACGATGCCGAACTCGGGTTCGAGCACGTCGCCGTTGCCGGTGATGATGAGCGAGCACTCGCGGTCGGCCACCGCCAGCATGGCTTCCAGCCGGCGCAGCACGCGGTCGGTGCGCCAGTCCTTGGTGAGTTCGATAGCCGCGCGCTGCAAGTGGCCCTGGTGCTTTTCCAGCTTGGCCTCGAAGCGTTCAAACAAGGTGAAGGCGTCGGCCGTGGCGCCAGCAAAACCGGCCAGCACCTGGTCGCGGTGCAGCTTGCGCACCTTGCGTGCGCTGGACTTGACAACGATGTTGCCCAGCGTGACCTGCCCGTCACCGCCCAGGGCCACCAGCGGGCCGCGGCGCACGCTCAGGATGGTGGTGCCGTGGTAGCTGTCCAACTAGACCTTCCGCACCTGCACCTTGGCGTGCTCGTTGATGCCCATGGCGCCGAAGAACAGGGCGATGAGACGGTGGGTGTCGACGAAGTGCACGCTGCGGCTTTCGGTGCGCTTGGACAGCACCCAGTTCAGCAAGTCGCCCGCGGCGATGAAGTCCACCCGTATCAGCCGCGCACACGACACGTTGACCACCGGCGCGCTGCCCAGCTCGCTGTTCAGTTTGGAAAGCGTGGCGCCAATGTCGCCCACCAACTGACCCGAGAGCTCCACATGCGCCATCTCGACGCCGTCGATGGCATCGTCGGCCGGGCTGGATTCCATGAAGCTGGTCGAGACCTCGCTGACCATGGACAAGGCTGGCGTGCGCGTGGACAGGCCCGGGTTGCTGATGGTGACCTTGCAGCGCGCGGGCTCCCACGACGGTGGCGACACCTCGTAGGTGACGCAGTAGTCGATGGCGGCCTCGTCGAACTGGTCGGCGCGGTTGGCCAGGCGCAGCGCGTCCAGCCGGGTCAGCCAGAAAGCGGGGTCGGCATCACGCACGCCGGTGGGCGCGGCGTCGTGCAGGGCACCAAACAGGCGGTCGCCTGCCAGCCAGCGCATCTCCAGCGCCTGGCCGCCCCACAGGCGGAACAGCATCGACAGCTGCATGGCCGCTTCGGCGTCGATGCGGGTGAGTTGCCCCCAATCGAAGATCCAGGGCAAGGGCAGCTGCAGGGTCTGCGAGCGCAGCCGGCCGACGGCCTCGATGTCCAGGTGCGCGGGGCATACCCAGCCCACCTCGCTGTGGCCGCCCTGGCTGGTGTCGCCCACGGCCAGCACGGGTTCTTCGGCCGCGGCGTCGGCCACCAGCTTGGGCAGCGAATACCACTGCGGCGCCGACCAGCCGAACTGCTGCGCGTAGTCCATGGCCAGGCTCTCGAAGCGCTGCTGCTGGCCGGTGGCACGGTACAGGTCGAACAGCACCAGCCAGGTCTCGGCGTGCTGAGCGCGTGGGCCTTCCTTGGCGGTCATGCGGCCCAAGGCCTCTTCACATTGGGTGAAGTCGGCGTTGGCGAAGGCGATCACCGCCTCGTCGAGCTCGGGGTCGTGCATCACCTCGCTGACTTCCAGCGCCGAGCGGCCACCGAACTTGCCGGTCCCACTGCCACTGCTGTGCGCGGCGCTGTCGGCACTGCTGTGGGCACTGCCGGCCGACGGGCCGTTGAACGACACGGCGGTGGCTGGCGCCAACGGGGGCAAGCCCGTGGCCAGCATCTGCACAGGCGAGGGTGCGGCCGCGGGCGCCAGTTCGAGCGGCGGTAGCGCCGGCGCGGACCCCGGTGCGCCAGCCCGGGCAGGGTTGTCGGGCAGCCGCGGCAGATCGCGAATCATCGGCGCGGCCACCGTGCTGGCCATGCCGCGCCGGCTGGTGGTGGAGAACCCGTCGCCGACCATCTGCTGTTCGATCTCGTCGATCTTGCCCTTCACGTCGTCGGGCCGGAAGGCATTGCTTTCCGGGTTGCGCGCCTCGGAGTCGTCCAGCCGCGAACTGCCGCCCAGGGCCGCCAGTTGCTCTGGCGACAGGCCCTCGCGGCGCACCCTGCGCAGCATGTCGAACTCGCGCTTGCGCACGAAGTCGTTGCGCCGCTTGCGCTCGATCATGGCCTTGAGCTCGGACTTCTCCAGGTCCAACTCGCGCGTGTCTTCCTGCCGCGTGTTGATCTCTGTCCAGTCGGTGGCCGGGTTCGCGACGAACCGCACCACCTTGCGGAAGAAGCTCTCGCTCTTTTCGTTGTCAGCCATGGCGCTGCTCAGACTCGGCCCGCTGTGCGGTGCTCAGTCGCCGAACATCTTCTGCTTCAGCTCGCGACGCTGCTGCGCCTCGAGCGACAGCGTGGCCGTGGGCCGGGCCAGCAGGCGGGCCAGGCCGATGGGCTCGCCGGTTTCGTCGCAAAAGCCGTACTCGTTGCTGTCCAGGCGGGTCGGCGACTGCGAGATCTTCTTCAGCAGCTTGCGTTCACGGTCGCGCGTGCGCAACTCCAGCGCGTGCTCTTCCTCAATGGTGGCGCGGTCGGCCGGGTCGGGCACGATGGTGGTGTCCTCGCGCAGGTGCTCGGTGGTCTCGCCGGCGTTGGACAGCAGCTCGTCGCGCTGGGTGCGCAGCAACGCGCGGAAGTAGTCAACCTGCTTGTCGTTCATGTACTCGCTGTCGGGCATGGCCAGCAATTCGGGCATGCTCAATTCGCGGCCAGCCTTGGTCTTCCAGGCGTTGACGAGCTTGGGGTCGGCCTTGTAGGTCGACTTTTGCACCTCGATGGGGTCGGGTGGCCGGACCTGGCGCGCCGGGGCAAAGCGGTCGGTGAAGCGGTTGGACGGCGGCGAGGCCGGCGCCACCGGGGGAATGCCCCGGGTAGATGATCTCGAGGCGGGCTTGCCAGCCGGCTTGGCGGCCACGGCGGGCGCCGCTGAGGGCGCGGCAGCAGCGGCTGGCTTGGCCGCCGGCTTGGTGACTGCCTTGGCGATTGGGGGGTCTGCAGGAACAGCTTTGGACTTCAGGACGGTTTCGGGCACGGGTTTGGCGGCGGGCTTGGAAGGGGGTCTGGGGGCGGGCTTAAGCGCGGGCGCGGGCGCGGGCTTGGGCGCCGATGTGGCGGCGGGCTTCGGTGTGGGCTTCGGTACCGGCTTCGGTACCGGCTTCGGTGCCGGCTTGGCGGACGCTTTGGCGGTGGCTTTGCTCGCAGGCTTGGGAGCGGGTTTGACGGCGGGCTTCACGGCCGCCTTGGGTGCGGGCTTGGCGACGGGTTTGTTGGCCGCTTTGGCGGCCGGCTTCTTCGCCGGTTTTGCAGCCGGCTTGCTGACGGCCTTGGCCGCCGGCTTGGCCGGCGACTTTGCCGCTGGCGGTTTCGGCTGGGGGCTCTTCACCGCGGGCTTGGCGGCGGCGGGGGCCTTGGCCTTGGGCTTGGTCACGGGGTTCTCCTTGCCCGTCGGGGCAGACATTGGCTGACAGGGCCGCTTTCGGACAATGTACCGCGCGGTTCGGGCCGGTCTTCAAAGCGCGCGGATTGTAGCGACGCAAACGCCTTGCCCGACCCCATGCCGGCCCGCGTCGGCGGCCACATCACACGAGACACTGCTCCATGCCTTGAAGAAGCACGTCTTTGGGCAGGTCGATGCCGATGAAGACCATCTTGCTGCCCTTTTCTTCGCCTGGCGCCCACTTGGGGCCCAGGTCGCTGCCCATCAACTGGTGCACGCCCTGGAAGATCACCTTGCGCTCGCTGCCCTTCATGTACAGCACGCCCTTGTAGCGCAGCATCTTGGGGCCGTAGACCTGGACGATGGCGCCCAGAAAGTCTTCCAGCTTGGCCGGATTGAAGGCGCGTTTGCTGCGAAAGACGAAGGACTTCACGTCATCGTCGTGGGCATGGTGGTGCGGGTGGTCGCAATGCTCGTCGTGCACAGGGTCGTGCTCATGGTCCTGGTGCCCAGGATGGCCATGGCCGTCGTCGGCGTTCAAAAAGTCCGGGTCGATGTCGAGCTTGGCGTTGAGGTTGAAGCCCTTGAGGTCGAACACCTCGGCAATGGCGACCTCGCCAAAGTGAACCGATTTCTGGGGTGCACGCGGGTTCATGTGCTTGAGCCGGTGCATCAGCGCTTGCACGGCCGCCGGCTCAACGAGGTCGGTCTTGCTGATGAAGATGCGGTCGGCAAAGCCGACCTGGCGGCGGGCTTCCTGGCGCGTGTCGAGCTGACCGTGGGCGTGCTTGGCGTCGACCAGGGTCAGGATGGAGTCCAGCAGGTAGCTCTCGGCGATCTCGTCGTCCATGAAGAAGGTTTGCGCCACCGGGCCCGGGTCGGCCAGGCCGGTGGTCTCGATCACCACGCGCTCGAAGTCGAGTTCGCCCTTGCGCCTTTTCTCGGCCAGGTCGGCCAGCGTGGCGCGCAGGTCTTCGCGGATGGTGCAGCAGATGCAGCCGTTGCTCATCTGGATGACCTGCTCGTTGGTGTCGGCCACGAGGATGTCGTTGTCGATGTTTTCCTCGCCGAACTCGTTCTCGATGATGGCGATCTTGTGGCCGTGGCTCTCGCTGAGCACACGCTTGAGCAGCGTGGTTTTGCCCGAGCCCAGAAAGCCGGTGAGGATGGTGACGGGAATCAGTGACATGGTGTGGTCTTGGTCGGGAGGGTGGGCGCCCAGGTGCCCAGCAAGGGCAGCAGTGCGCGGTAGGGCGCCAGCAGCAGGGCGGCCATCACCGCCTTGACAGCCAGGTCGCCGGTGGCCAGGAGCAGCCAGTCCATGTCGCTGCCGGCAAAGGCCAGGAAGAAGAACACGGCCGTGTCGACCGTGGACGCGACCAGCGATCCGATCAACGGCGCCTTCCACCAGCTCTGGCGGCGCCAGCGGTTGAAGACGCCGATGTCCATGATCTGCGAGACGATGAAGGCCGCGCCCGAGGCCAGTGCGATGCGCCACGGCGCCAGCCCCAGCGACACGGCCACCGCCACCGCAAAGCCCACCCAGGCCACGCGCCGCGCGGCCTGCGGCCCCAGCGCGCGGTTGGTCAGGTCGGTGACGAGAAACACCAGCGGGTAGCTGAAAGCGCCCCAGGTCAGCCACTCGTTGATGGGGTGCTGCACCAACACGTTGGACAGCACGATGACGGCCGCCACCGCAAAAATCGGCAGGCGCAAGCGCCACAGGCTGGAAGCGGTGAATTCGGACATGGTGTAGGGGTCTGGGGCCAGTCAGCTGCAGGGCCTGTACTTTGGTGGCAAGGCGCAGCGAGGGGCGGATTGTGCCTTTCCCACCGCCCGCACTGGGCGGGCTCGGTTATTCTCGTCGTCCCTCGACTTCCGACACCGCTTTGTGTCAGAAGCCCAGACTCCTCGGTCCGCACGCGCCAGCCGCGCGGGTGCGGACAGAACCCCACTGCAAGACAAGCGGACCTTCTTCGAGCGCCTGATCGAGTTTTTGTCGCCCGGGCCCGACAGCAAGGCCGAGTTGATCCGCACCCTGGCCGACGCCGAACTGCGCGAGCTGATCGAGCCCGAGTCGCGTCTGATGCTCGAAGGCGTGCTGCGCATGGCCGACATGACCGCGGGCGATGTGATGGTGGCCGCGCCGCGCATGGACTTGCTGGACATCGATGCCGACTACGATGAGTTGCTCGCCGCCGTGATCGACACCGCGCACTCGCGATTCCCGGTCTACGACGGCTCGCGCGACAACATCATCGGCATCCTCATGGCCAAGGACTTGCTGAAGCTGCAACGCGCGCCCGCGCTGAACCTGCGCACGTTGCTGCGCCCGACGGTCTTCGTGCCCGAGAGCAAGGGCTTGAACGAGCTGCTGCGTGAGTTCCGCAGCAACCGCAGCCACCTGGCCATCGTTATCGACGAGTTCGGCACCACGGCCGGTTTGCTGACGATTGAAGACGTGCTGGAGGAAATCGTCGGCGAGATCGAAGACGAGTTCGACGAGCGCGAGCAGGAAAGCGGCATCTACACCCTGGCCGACGGCAGCCACCGCGTGGCTGGCGACGTGACCATCCCGGCCGTCAACCAGGCCTTTGCGACGCAGCTGCCCGAGCACGACTTCGACACCATAGGCGGCTTGCTCGCGCACGAATTCGGCCGCGTGCCGCGCCGCGGCGAGGCCGTGGAGCTGGCCGGCCTGCGCTTCGCCGTGATGCTGACGCGGGGCGGCGCGGTGCGTTGGTTCCGCGTGGCGCGCATCGTGCAGCCGCAAACCACGGCCGACGGCGGCGACGTCGATTGAACCTGCCGCCGGCTGCGGGCCAGGCCGCGGCGGGCCCCCGCGGCCGCGGGGCCCCCGCCGCCGAACTGCTGCTGGTGGCCCTGCTGGGGGCTGCGCAGACCCTGGCCTTCGTGCACACCGCCGCCTGGCCCTTGCCGCTGCTGACATTGCTCGTACTGGTGTGGCGGCTCAACCAGGCCGCGCCGCGCCGCGCCGCGCTGCTGGGCTGGTGCTACGGCACGGCCTGGCTGGTGGCCGGCGTGTGGTGGTTGTTCATCAGCATGCATCGTTATGGCGGCCTGCCAGCGCCGCTGGCCGCCGCGGCCGTGCTGGCGCTGTGTGCCGCGCTGTCGCTGTACCTGGCCTTGGCTGGCGCCTTGTATGCGCGCTGGCGCCGTGGGCGGCCTGGCGCCGACGCGCTGCTGTTCGCCGCGCTGTGGCTGCTGGCAGAGTGGGCGCGCGGCATCATCTTCACTGGCTTCCCGTGGCTGGCGGTGGGTTACTCGCAGGTCGACAGCCCGCTGGCCGCGCTGGCGCCCTGGGTTGGGGTGTACGGCGTGGGCGCCTTGATGGCCTGGGCAGCGGCGCTGTGGGCCGGGCTGGGGGCGTTGCCGGCCAGCCGGCGCGCCCCGGTGACTGTGGCCGTGCTGGTGGTGGTGATGCTGCCGGGGTTGGCCGGCCCGGTGGCCTTCACGCAGTCCGCCGGTCACTTCAGCGTGGCGCTGCTGCAGCCCAACGTGAGCCAGGACGAAAAATTTGCCACCGAGCGCATGCCCGACGCCCTGGCCTGGGTGGCGCGCGAGCTGGTGCAAGCGCGGGCCGACCTGGTCGTCACGCCCGAGACCGCCGTGCCCTTGCTGCCCGGCCAGCTGGAAGACTTCGCACCGGGCTACTGGGACGGGCTGCGCGCGCACTTCAGCGCACCGGGCCGCGCCGCGCTGGTGGGCGTGCCGCTGGGCGACTTCGACCGTGGCTACACCAATTCGGTGGCCGGGCTGTCGGCGCAGACCGCCGCCCCGGCAGCCACCTACCGCTACGACAAGCAGCACCTGGTGCCCTTTGGCGAGTTCATCCCCACCGGCTTTCGCTGGTTCACTGAAGCCATGAACATCCCGCTGGGCGACTTCTCGCGCGGCGTGCTCAACCCGCCGTCCTTCGTGCTCGGCGCGCAGCGGGTGGCACCCAACATCTGCTACGAAGACTTGTTTGGTGAAGAGCTGGCGCGGCGCTTTGCCGACCCGGCCACTGCGCCCACGGTGTTTGCCAACGTCAGCAACATCGGCTGGTTCGGCAACACCATCGCCATCGACCAGCACCGCAACATCTCGCGCTTTCGCACGCTTGAATTTCAGCGGCCGATGATTCGCGCCACCAACACCGGCGCCACCGCCCTCATCGACCACCAGGGCCGGGTGGTGGCCGAGCTGCCGCGCCACACCCAAGGCGTGCTGCAAGGCCAGGTCGAGGGCCGCAGCGGCACCACGCCCTTTGCCTGGTGGGCGGCGCGCGCCGGCTTGTGGCCGCTGTGCTTGGCTGCGCTGGCGGTGTGCCTGTGGGCGGCGCGCCGGGCGCGCACCCGGGCTCGCATCCTGGCTGGCAGCATTCAGGCTCACATCATTCAGGCTCACAGGCAGCAAACGTAAACTCGGTCGATCAACGCGCCCACGCCATGCTGACCTTTCAAGAGATCATCCTCAAGCTGCAAACCTACTGGTCAGCGCAGGGCTGCGCGCTGCTGCAGCCCTACGACATGGAAGTCGGCGCCGGCACCAGCCACACCGCCACCTTTTTGCGAGCACTCGGCCCCGAGCCCTGGAAGGCGGCCTACGTGCAGCCCAGCCGCCGGCCCAAGGACGGCCGCTACGGCAACAACCCCAACCGGCTGCAGCACTACTACCAGTACCAGGTGGTGCTCAAGCCCGCGCCGGCCAACATCCTGGAGCTGTACCTGGGCAGCCTCACCACACTGGGCTTCGACCTCAACGCCAACGACGTGCGCTTTGTCGAAGACGACTGGGAGAACCCCACGCTGGGCTGCTGGGGCCTGGGCTGGGAGGTCTGGTTGAACGGCATGGAAGTCACGCAGTTCACCTACTTCCAGCAGGTCGGCGGCATCGACTGCAAGCCCATCACCGGCGAGATCACCTACGGCCTGGAGCGCCTGGCGATGTACCTGCAGGGCGTGGACAACGTCTACGACCTGACGTGGACCGAGGGGCTCAGCTACCGCGATGTCTACCACCAGAACGAAGTCGAGCAAAGCACCTACAACTTCGAGCACAGCGATGTAGCCTTCCTGCTCACGGCCTTTGCCGCGCACGAGAGGCAGAGCAAGCACCTGATGGAGCAACAGCTCGCCCTGCCGGCCTACGAGCAGTTGCTCAAGGCCGGCCACAGCTTCAATTTGCTGGACGCGCGCG
>JANOLY010000389.1:0-8453 GCA_031420055.1 Burkholderiales bacterium
GCTGGGCTGTCAACGCCCAACAGATCTCAGCCTGCATCCAAAGACAGATTCAAGCGCGTCGGGGCGCTGTGTTCAGACCCTGTTCTGCCGTGTTCGGGGTGCCGTGGGGAAGGAAAAAGGGCGTTTGAAAAACCTATCCTCGCCGACATTTATGCCGACACGGCCTTGATCGCGCTTGTGCTGGACGGCCTGGGCAGCGGCCCGACGCTGTTCCCGGCAGCGGCACCGCTGGCCCCTGCCTTCGCGCAATGGGCCGATTGGCAACTGTTCTGGACGGTGGTGGACTTTGCGTCGCAACCGGCTGCTGCCGCCCACCGCTGGCGCGACACGCCGCCCGAGGTGTTGGCCGCCATCGTTGCCGACCGCACGCCGTTCCGTGCCAGCGTGCCCAAGCAAACACCGGCCGACGCCACTGCCAGCCTGCAACAGATGCTGGCCATGCTGGCGCTGCAGGTGGACGACGGCAGGGACCACCTGTTGGGTGAGTCGTCGATTGCCGATTTTGCCGTTGCGCATGGCCTGTGGCACCTGCGCCGTGCCGGCCCGGTGGCCGACGCCGCGCTGGCGCCGCACCCGAAGCTGGTGCGCTGGCACGATGCGATGCTGGCCCGCGGCCATGGGCAACACAGCGAGATCCCGTCCAGCCAGGCGCTGGCTATCGCCGCTGAAGCCGCCGGCCACGCACCGTGCAGCGTGCGGCCAGGTCTTGGCTTCGAGCTAGGGCAACGGATCAACGTGGCGGCCTCCGATTACGGCACCGAAACGGTGATCGGCACGCTGGTGGGCTTGACGCCACAAGAGGTGGTGGTTAAGCGCAGCGATGCGTGCGCCGGCACGCTGCATGTGCACTTCCCGCGCCACGGGTTTCGCATCACGGCTGAAGGTTGACGCGCCTGGTGCAGGCCACCCCGGGTTTAAGAGATCGCAGGCGTCGCGACCAACGCCCGCACCCGGTTCCCGCCTAATACCTCGCCTCACAAGACTGCCTCTAGCCAGCACGGCTGCCCGCGCGCACACTAACGGTTTCAACCTGGAAACGGCAGTTGAACGCGCCCGAGTGGGCTGCGATGCGGTGGGCTGGCAAGGCTGAGCCCGAACACAAACAGTCCTGAGGACTGTTTGTGTCTGGCGACGGCCGGAGCCTGCTGGCTCCGGCGCAACGACGTTGCGGCCTCATGGTCGCGAGGCGGAGCAACGCGGCCAGCGCGACGCAGCGTGGCTCGATCGGGTGCGCAGCGCTTTCACCCAAATGGTGAAGCTGAGCGTGAGAGCAATCGTCAGCATTCATGCGCTGTAGCCAGCGGCAGCTAGCGCACAACTGCCGTTTCAAGGTTAAATGGCCTTGTGCGCGCGCACCGCGCTCAGGAGCTGGAGATGCCCATGGGCGATGTCACGGTCTTGCTCGAAGCGGCGCGACAGGGCGAACCTCTCGCTGTCGGACACATCTTCGAACTGCTCTACCCCGAGCTCAAGCGTGCTGCGCATGCGCGACTGCACCATCGCGACGACCGCCTGATGATGGAAACCGGCGTCCTGGTGCATGAGGCTTACCTGCGCCTGCTGGGTGCGGGCCGGCTCGAGGCCACGGGCCGCGGCCAATTTCTGGCCTATGCGGCGCGCGTGATGCGATCGGTGGTGGTGGACGTGGTGCGCGAGCAGCAGGCAGCGCGCCGCGGCGGCGGGCCGCTGCGGCAATTGACGCTGAACACCGCTGCGCTGAACGATGTGTTGCCGCAAGGCGAAGCCGAAATCCTGGAAATCCACGACGCGCTGGTCGACCTGGCCAAGATCGACGCCCGTCTGGTGCAGGTGGTCGAGATGCGCTACTTCGTTGGGCTGGGCAACCAGGAAATTGCCGACAGCCTGGGCCTGACCAGCCGCACGGTTGAACGCGACTGGCAGAAGGCCCGCAGCTTTCTCTACAACCAATTGCGCGCCCGGTGACAAGCCATGGGCCGGTCCATCGCGATGCATGATTGGCCTCGGCTGCTGACCCTGGTGGATCAGGCGCTGGACCTGCCGGCGCCCCAACGCCCGGGCTGGCTGCGCCGGCTGAAGCTGCCTTCGCCGCTGGAGCAGGCGCTGCACGACCTGCTAAACGAGCGACGCCGCCTCGAACGCACCGACTTCCTGGCCGCGTTGCCGGCGCTGCCCTGCGCGGGCCCGGCGGATGATTGCTTGTCGAGCCCCTTCGATGTCGGCACCCGGATCGGGCCCTGGCGACTGTTGCGGCCGCTGGGGCAAGGCGGCATGAGCGTGGTCTGGCTGGCCGAGCGCAGTGACGGACTGATGCGCTGCCCGGTGGCCGTGAAACTGCCCCACACCGGCCCTGGGCAGGATTTGCTGGCGCGCCGGCTGCTGCGCGAGAGCCGCATTCTGGGTGTGCTGGAACACCCGAACATCGCCCGCCTGATCGACCTGGGCGTGGCGGATTGCCGCACCCCCTACCTGGCGATGGAATATGTGCAGGGCGAAAGCCTGCTGGTCTATGCCGATCAACGCCGCCTGGACTTGTCGCAGCGGCTGAGCCTGTTCGATCAGGTCTTGCGCGCGGTGCAGCACGCGCACAACCAGAACGTGCTGCACCGCGACCTGAAGCCTGACAACGTGCTCGTAACCGCATCTGGCAACGTCAAACTGCTGGACTTCGGCATCGCCACCCTGCTGGCCCGCGGCGCGGGCGATGTCGGCGGTGATGCGATCAGCCGACTCTCCGAGACCACTTGTGCGGCAGGCCACCGCTTGACACCCTGTTATGCCAGCCCGGAACAGTGGCAGAGCCTGCCGCTGGGCCCTGCCAGCGACGTCTATGCGCTGGGCGTGATCATGTTCGAACTGCTGTGCGGCCAGCGACCCCATGGCCAGGCCATGTCCAGCGCCGCCCGGCTGGAACACGCGGTGCTGCACCAAGACCCTCAGGCGCCCAGCCGGCGCGAGATCACACCCGCTGCGGCGCTGGCGCGGGACAGCACGCCGCGCGCGCTGGCTGCAGCACTGCGGGGCCCGCTGGACGCCATCGTGCTGAGGGCACTGGCGCGCGACCCCCGCGATCGCTACGCCACGGTGGCCTTGTTGCGCGACGATCTTGAATGCTGGCGGCAGCGGCGCCCGGCAAGCCTGTACACGCCGTTCTTCGGCAGCCGGTTTGCCCGGCTTGTGGGTCGACACCGCGCGAGCGTGGGTCTGGCCGCCGCGACAGGCGCGACGCTGCTGGCAGTGGCGGCCTTCATGCCTTAGGAGCGTGGGCGGCGGCCAGTGCTGGCGCAGCGCTGGACCGCATGGCGGCCTCTGCACCGCTGCCGCGGACCCAAAAAAAGTGCCAGCCCGATGTCGGTATGCGGCCTGGGAATCCGTCTACCCCGGCGTCCCGATCAGAAGCGCTGAGCAGCGCAGGTCGGTGGCAACACGCCGCCGGCGCGCCCTGACGGGCCGCCACCGTAACAACCCTCGTCCCACCGGGAGAACCGCCCATGCATGCGACCCAGATTGTCCGAACCAGCCCGCGCCCCGCACCGTTGCGGCGCTGCGCAATTGCCTGCGCGCCGGCGCTGCTGGCGCTGGCCCTTCCGGCGGCCCAGGCGCAACTGGTCGACGGCGGCTTCGACATCAACCCATTGACCACCATTGCGGCTGTCATCAACACGCCGAATCCGATGTTGTTCGGCGTCTGGGGCCAGGAGAGCGCCACCCTTGTCGGCGTGGTGGGGCCGGTGTCGCCGCTGTCGCCGACGATGATGCTCAGCACCACCTTCACCAGCGGCATAGCCAGCCAGACCGCGCAGGCCATCGATGTGCTGCCGTTTGCCGGGATGATTGCATCGGGAGCCAATTTCACGCTCTCGGCCAACTTCAACGCACTCACCCAGGGGCCGATTGGCGGCATCGTGATGCAGTTCTTCGCCAGCAACACCTTCGCCTCGCAGATCGGCGTGCCGGTACCCAGCAGCATCAATGTCGATGGCAACCCAGCCACGTGGGAAAACCTGTCCATCACCGGGCTGATACCGGCGGGCACGCAGTCGATGATGGCGCAAGTCCTGTACTCGAACGCGTCGCTGTTAACTGCGGCCGGCACCACGCAGCCGGGCTATGTCGACAGCGTCGAGTTCAGGATCACGCCGGTACCCGAACCCGGCGCCTGGGTACTGCTGATGGCTGGCGGCGCGCTGATGACCTGGCGCCTGCGCCGGCAATCCTGGCCCCGCGCGTCGGGCACAACGACGGGCTGAGCCGGACGCGGGCAACGCGGCCGACCTCCCTGGCCGTTGCGCCATGAGCCGGGGGGGGACGCTCAGGCGTGCTCTCGGCGCAGCATGCGGCGCACCACCGACTCGGCCACCAGCGCCGGCTTGTCGCTGAGGATAGGTTTTTCGGTTCAAACGCCCTTTTTCCTTCCCCACGGCACCCCGGGGATCGGAGCAACCACCGTTCCCCTGACCGAGGGGCCGGTGTGGGACGGCAAGCAGTTGCTCTTCACCCACACTCAGGCGAGCTCGATCAGGAGTTACGCTCCCAAAACCGGCAAGATCACAGACTGGCGCACGGGGACCGACCGCACGAACGGGCTTGCGTTCGACGCACAGGGCCGGCTCTTCGGCTGCTGCTCCGGATCGCGCTCGATCCTGCGCTTCGATCCCGACGGCCGCAACGTAACCGTCTGCGACCGCGTGGATGGAAGCAAGCTCAATACGCCGAACGATCTCGCGATCGATCGCAAGGGCCGCATCTGGTTCACCAACCCGTGGAACGAAGGCAACGTCGACAAGACCGAGAAACAAGAGCTCGACAACCGGTCGATCGTGCGGCTCGATCCTCAGGCCGATGGCACGTACAAATCCACGCGCGTCACGTTCGACACCGTGCAGCCGAACGGCATTCTGGTATCACAGGACCAGAAAACGCTGTACGTCGCCGAGAGCAATTACACCAAGGGCATCGTGCGGGAACTGCGCGCCTATCCGATCAAGGCCGACGGCAGCCTCGATACCTATACGACGCTCTTCACCTGGGGCGAAGACGCGAAAGGCGTGCATCGCTCGATCGACGGCCTCCGCCTCGACGTGGACGGCAACATCGTCGCCACCAACGGCTGGGAAGTGAGCGGCCCGGGGCCTATGATCACGGTGTTCTCACCCTCCGGCCGCGTGCTGGAGACGCACCCGGTGCCCGCGAACCGCCCGACCAACTGCTGCTTCGGCGGTCCCGACATGACGACGCTTTTCGTCACCAGCACGCAGGGTCATTTCCTGAAAGCCGAAACCAAGCGCAAGGGCTGGGCGATGTATCCGTAAGGACGGTCTCAGGGTGCGTTGATCACAATGCGCTCGTTGAGTGGCGGGTTCGCGATGCGGGTCACTTTGCCGCTGGCCCACTCAATGACCAGTGCAGACGGCGCCGGGCCATCCTTCGGCAGGCCGATGGTGTGTTGGGCCGTGCGGTCGGACGTGAGCCCTTCGCCGGCGATCACATGTCGCACCGGCGCGCGCACGCCTTCGAGCCTGATCCGCGCACCGATACTCACCGGCGCATCGGGCAGTCGTACCGCGAGAAACCGCCCTTCAGTCCGATTGAGGTAGGCGCGCGCCTGTCCATTCATGTTGGCCCACAGCACGTCATTGCGTCCGTCTCCGTCAAGGTCGGCGATCAACGGCACATGCCCGTAGCTCGAGTTCGAACCGGCGCTCGATGTGTAAAAACGAGGCGACGCGCCCGGCGCACCAAGGAGGACTTTGCCGGGCAGTTTGAACAGCCGGTGCACAGGCCACTTGACGTAGTTCTCGGCCACCAGGAGGTCCAGCACGCCGTCGAGATTGATGTCTTCGAAGAATCCGCCCCAGGCAAAGCCGAACCCGGAAACGCCAGCCTGCATGGTGATGTCGGTGAACCGCATGCCGCCATCGTTGCGCAGCAGGAGCCACTCCAGAGCGGCTTTCTGCTCGTCGCGCCGGTCACCTTTGACGATCCAGGCGGGGATCGAACTGCCGATGTTGCTGAAAAAGATGTCGAGCTTGCCGTTACCGTGCAGGTCGCCGAACGCGAGCCCCATCCAGGAACCGAAACCCGTGCGTAGCGCGACGCGGACAAATTTGCCGTTGCCGAGGTTGCGCAGAATTTCCGCTTCGCCCGTGTCCTGCGCCAGCACGAGATCCAA
The DNA here is from genome assembly GCA_031420055.1 of Burkholderiales bacterium. Classification (GTDB taxonomy): domain Bacteria; phylum Pseudomonadota; class Gammaproteobacteria; order Burkholderiales; family Burkholderiaceae_C; genus Rubrivivax. The sequence goes on from JANOLY010000389.1 coordinate 6,152, forward strand.
CCATCCGTCGCCGTCCAGATCGACGAACGCCGCGGTAAACGTGTTCTGCAGCCCGCCCGTCACGGCGTCGGTCACATCGCGAAACTCCAACCCACCGACGTTGCGCAGCAGAATGTTGCGCTTCGCGTGCGCGGGATCGTTGAACACCTGCGAGCGGAACAGCTTGGGCGCGACGAACATGCTCAGGTAGAGGTCGACGTGGCCGTCGCGGTCGAAGTTGCCGGCAGCCACCGCCAGCGGCACGGCATCCGCCGGAAGCTTGACCGCCAGCGGCTTGCGCTCGAAGCGTCCGTCCCGGTTCAGCCACAGGACCAGTCCGGCATGGCCGACGGTGAGCAAGTCCACGCGCCCGTCCCCGTCGAAATCGAGTGACAACGCGCCGTACGTCGCCGTGGTATCACCGAGGCCCACCTGCGCGGCAATGTCGACGAGTCTGCCGTCTCGCCAGGCGATCAGCGCATCCGGTTGGCCATCCGATCCGCCGAGAAAAACCTCATCGCGCCCGTCGCCGTCGATATCGATAGCTGCGGCTGCCAGCAGCGGATGACTGGTTTCGCGCGACCAACGGTGAACGAAAGGCACCTCGACGGCCACCAGCACGGGAGCCACGAGGCCCGGGGGCGGCGGCCGGTTCGCCTCGCTGGCGACGAGGACACTGCAAGCCGCTACGACCAACAGAACCAGCAACGCTGCCAAGCCGCCCGTCACCTTGCCCCATGTCATGACATTCCCCTTCAGCCCGTCAAGTCAGGAATTCGCTGCCAGGAATTGCACAGCTGTGCAGGTACCGTGAACCCCGCGCCCACGAACGGGGCAGGAAGATGCGAGGATAGAGCCTGAATCCGTGACCGCGAGCTGGTGCAAAGCGGCCAAGTCATTGATGTGATTGACGAAACTGGCAGGGTTGGTCCTGACAGCGACTCACCTTGCGGGTGCGTTGAAGTCGGGTATCTATTCGATGCCCACCGCCATGCCCAATATGCTGCGTCCACTGATCGTCAAGCAACTCAAGTACGACCTCACGCCCGTTGCCGGTTTGGCGCTGGTGGGCCATTACCTCAAGGCCGTGCAGCCCGTCCTCGTACGCCTTGATGCCGCACTGCCCATCAAGGGCGGTGTCACCAACGGCGACATCTTGCGCAGCTATCTGGGCCTGCTGGTGCAAGGCAAGAGCGACTTCGACGCCATCGAGAACTTCCGCGGCGATGCGTTCTACAAACAGGCGCTGGGCATCGACCTGCTGCCGTCGAGCCCGACGCTGCGCCAACGCATGGATGCGCGCGCGGCCGAGTTGTTCGACTTCATGGCGCCGATGATCGAGACCTTGCTGGGCAGCCAGCGGCCCGACTACGGTGTGCTGCCCTGCGGCTGGCTGCCGCTGGACGTGGACACCTTCGCGATGGACAACGGCGACACAGCCAAGGAAGGTGTGGGCCGCACCTACGCCGGCGTGGACGGCTACCGTCCTCTGGCGGCTTACCTTGGAAGCCACGGCTTTTGCCTGGAGTTGGCGCTGCGCCCGGGCGTGCAGCACTCCGCCAGCGAGACCGACTTCAACCTGCAGCGCGTGATCCCCATGGCGCAGCGCCTGAGCGCGCAAGGGCCGAAGGCGCCGCTGCTGGCGCGGCTGGACTCGGGCTTCGATTCCGTGCGCCTGATGCGGGAGATCGAGGCCTGCAACCTGGCTGGGCTTGTGGGCGTGGACTGGCTGATCAAGTGGAACCCGCGCGCAACAGACGTGGCCGCGCTGGCCGCCCAGCTCGACGCCAACCCGGCCACGCGCTGGGAGCAGCCACGTGCAGGCAAACGCCTGACGATGTGGGAGCAGCCGGTGCAAGTCCAGGGCATCGAGCGACCCGTACGCCGCGTGCTGCGGTTGATCCAGCGCACCATCGACAAGCGCGGCCAAGCGCTGCTCGTGCCCGAGCTGACGCTGGAGGGCTGGACGACGAGCCTGCCCATGAACCTGGACGCCCAGGCCGTCATCGCCCTGTATGCCGACCACGGCACGCATGAGCAGTTCCACTCCGAGTTCAAGACCGATCTGGACCTCACGCGGCTGCCGTCGGGCAAGTTCGACACCAACTACCTCGTGTGCCAACTGGCGGCTGTGGCCATGAACATCCTGCGTCTGATGGGTCAGCGCGGCTTGCTCGGGCCCGACGCGCCTGTGCGGCACAGCGCCAAGCGTCGGCGTATCAAGACGGTGATGCAGGAGTTGATCTACCGCGCCGGGCGGCTGATCCAGACGGGCCGCAAGCTCATCCTCGGGTTGGGTGCGCAAGACCGGGCTGCCAAGGTC
>JANOLY010000390.1:0-6185 GCA_031420055.1 Burkholderiales bacterium
CACAGCAGCACCAGTGGGCCGCTGCCCTGCGTGGCCACCTGCATGCGCAGGCTGCCCAGTTGCAGGGTTTGAAGTTCTGGGGCGGATAGGTTCACGCCAGGCCGCTCAGTCAACGCCGGCCAACAGCGCCTGCAGCTGCGCCGCGGCGGGGCGCGATTTGGCGCCCATCTCTTGCAGCAATGCCATCCGCGCCGTGTCGTCTGGCCTCACGTCGCGCGACATCACGGCGATGCCGTTCAGCCGGCACTTCGTCAGCCAGGCGTTGAGCCCGGCGTGCTGGCGCCAGCGTGCGCCGTTGGCCAGCGAGGCCAGCCACATGCGCAGCCAGTCGATGGGCTGCTGCGGAACAGGCACCGCCTGGCACAGCGCGGTCTTCTCGGCCGGGTCGGTGATGTGGCTTTCGACATAAGCGATCACCGCCGCGCTGAACAGCGGCTGGCAGGTGCGCATGAAGAGCAGGTTGATGCGGTCGCCGTCGAACACTGGCAGCGCCGGTGGCACGGTGATGGCGCTGGCGCTGCAGTCGATGTACAGCGTGTCGGGATCGGCTTCAACCGTACCCTGGTCAAGCAGCAGCCGCGTGCTTTCGATGGCCTGCAGCCGGCCCAGGCGCACGATGTCGGTGACGCGCTGCAACTGCGCCAGCTCGGGCTGGGACACCACAGCGCAGCGGTAGGTGCTGGGCTGCACGGCAGGGTCGATGCGCAGCAGCTGTTCCTTGACTTCCAGTTGCGCAAACAGCTCGGCCACTGACGCGGCCTGGGTGATGGCGTCGAACTGCGCGATGGTCGCACCCACGCTGCGTTCGAAGTTGTCCAGCCCGGGCTGGAAGTTGGCGCGGTTCATGAACCAGGCGTCGCGCGGCATGATCCAGCGGATGCGCTCGGGCGGCACGCCGTTTTCCAGCAACCACAGCACAGCGTCCATGCCGGTCTTGCCGGCGCCGACGACCGTGTAGGCCACGTACGGCCGGTCAATCTTCGGCAGCTCGTTCAGCGGCACGCACTTCACGCCAGCTGCCACGCTGTAGCGCGGCGGGTGGGTGGACGGCACGGCAGTTTGCGCGTGCGTGGCGTCGACCAGCTTGCGCGCTTGCACGGTCTGCAATGCGCCCGTGGTCAGCGAGCGCACGCGGTGCGGGCCGTTCGGCGGCGCGCCATCGCGCAGCACCTCGCTCATCGGCAGCCAGCGCACGCGGCCCGAGGGCAGGAAGCGTTGCTGCATGGTCTGCTCGAAGTGCGCCAGCACCTCCGCGCCCGAGGCCAGGCTGGCCATGCCGGCGTTGGTGCCGACGGCGTCCTTGCTGCCGCTGGCCAGCTCGCGCGACGCCACGCCATACCAGGCCGAGGGCTGGTGCAGCCGCACGAAGGGATAGGCCGCGTTCCAGTGGCCGCCCGGGCGGTGGTGGCGGTCGACCATCAGCACCGTGCTGTGCGGGCTTTCGCTGAGCAGCGTGTCGACAAAGGCCATGGCGGTGGCGCCGGCGCCGATGACGAGGTAGTCGGTTTCGAGAACGCTTGGATCGGGCACGGGCAACTCCAGGTTCTGGGGTCCGGCCATGCTACCCGCGTCTACATGGCCTTGAACAAGTGCACGTAGGCGCGGCTCACGGGCAGCTCGGTGGGGTGGCCGCGCAGGCGCACAAACAGGCGGCTGGCCTCGTCGCGCCGCGTGCCGGCCAGGTGGGCCAGGTTGATGAGGGTGGAGCGGTGCATCTGCACAAACTGCGCCGGGTCCAGTTGCGCGGCCAGTTCGGCGATGGGCGTGCGGATCAGGTACTCGGCGCTGGCCGTTTGAACGCAGGTGTACTTGTCGTCGGCGCGGAAGAACAGCACCTCGGCCACGTCCACCTGGTGCGTGGTGTCGCCACTGCCGGCGCGTACCCAGCGCAGCCGCTCGGCCGGCGCGGCGGCTGGCAGCAGGCGCTGCAGGGCGGCCAGCAGGTGGGGTGTGGCGTCAGGCGCAGGCGCGGCCAGTACTTGTTGCAGCCGATGCACCGTTTGCTGCAAGCGCTCGGCCTTCACGGGCTTGAGCAGGTAGTCCAGCGCCTGCTGCTCGAAGGCCTGCACGGCGTACTCGTCGTAAGCCGTCACGAAAACGACGCGCGTGGCACCGTCGATGCCCTGGGCCACTTCGAGCCCGGTCAGGCCGGGCATCTGGATGTCCAGAAAAGCCAGATCGGGCTGCAGCGCGGCAATGCGCTCGGCGGCCTCCAGGCCGTGTCGCGCGGTGTGCACGATCTGCAGCGCAGGCCACAACGGCTGCAACTGCGCGGCCAGGGCGCGGGCCAGCGCCGGCTCGTCATCGGCGATCAGGGCGGTGGTCATGGCGCGGCCTGGGTTTGCAGCGGCAAGGTGATGGTGGCCCGCGTGCCCGGCTCGGTGGCTTGCAGCGCCAGCGTCGCGGCGTCGCCCCAGCGCGCGCGCAAGCGGCTGCGCACGTTGTCCAGCGCCACGCCGTTGCTCACGCCGCCGGGGCCGGTGGCGCGGCGCGGCGCAGCGTGCAGGCCGCGGCCGTTGTCGTGCACTTCAAGCACCAGTTGCCCGGCCTGGGTGCGGGCGCGGATGACCACCGTGCCGCCTTCGATGCTGGGCTCCAGCCCGTGCTGCACGGCGTTTTCCACCAGCGGCTGCAGCAGCAGCGGCGGCAGCAGTGCGCGGCGCGCGGTGTCGTCGGCTTCGATGCGGAACTGCAGCCGGTTTTCCATGCGCGCTTGCATCAGCAGCAGGTAGTTCTGCGCCAGTTCCAGCTCCTGCGCCAGTGGGCCTTCGTCGCGGCGCAAGGTTGTGAGCGATGAGCGCAGGTACTCGGTGAAAGCCTGCAGCGTGTGCTTGGCGCGCGCGGCGTCGTGGTCGATGAGCGAGATCACGCCGGCCAGCGTGTTGAACAGGAAGTGCGGTTCGATCTGGCCTTGCAGCAGCCGCAATTGCGCCTCGGTGGCACGCGCCTCGGCGGCGATCTGCTTGCCCTTGGCCGCGAAGTAGAAGTGCAGCGCCACCGAGATGCCCAGGCCCAGACTGACCATGGCCAGCAGCCCGCGCGGGTCTTTCAGCACCGGAAAGATCACACCTCCCGCCCCGCTGAGCACAACGCCCAGCGGCCAACCGATGAACATGCCCAGCATCGGGATGCCCGCAAAAAACAGACTGCGCTGCCCGTCGCTCAAGCGGCGCAGGGCCGGCGGCCCGCCCACCAGGTGGCCGATGCCGTCAAACAGCAGGTGGATGAGCGCGCCGACGGTGAAGCTGACGATCAAGTTCTTCCCGTACCAGAACAGCCAGGTGTGCGCGTTGCCCAGGCCCGACTTGCCCGGGTTGAAAGCGAAGAAGCCCAGCAAGGTGAACACAGCGGCCAGGGCCAGGCTGAAGAGCAGTGTCCACACCCACTGCAGCCAGTAGGGGCCAACGCGGGTGAGGTCGCTGGAGATCCACGAGCGCGCCGACAGGCGCAGGGTTTGGGCGGTCAGTGTGGACATGGCTTGGGCTCGGTCAGCAGGCGATTCGGGCGGGTCAACACCCAGGGCTGAAGCCAGTGTAGGCAGCACCCGGCGCGGCCCGCAGCGGCCGGCGACGAACGGCAAACCCGGCCGCCGAATCGACAGCGTGCAACCGCCAGCGTCAGGCGCGCAGCGCCAGTCGCATGCTCAGGCCCGCGGGCGCCATCGCCAGTTGCAGCACTTCTCGCGGCTCTTTGCCGTCGGGCGTGTCGACGGCAACGATGTCGAAGCGGCCCAACAGCGTGCTCATGGCCACCTTCATCTCCAGCAGCGCCAGGTAGCGGCCCGGGCAGATGCGCGGGCCCGCGCCAAAGGGCATCGAGATGCGCTTGACGGCGCTGGCCTGCTGCGCCGGGCCGCCGCCCTCGCCACTGCCCAGCCAGCGCTCGGGCTCGAAGGCTGTGGCACGCGGCACGTGGCGTTCGCTGGTGGCGTCGCGCCGCATCACGGCGATGACCACCATGCCTTGCTCGATGTGCACGTCGCCCAGGAGGGTGTCGCGCAGCGCCTGCATGCCGTTCTGCGGCGCCACCGGCTTCAGGCGCATGGTCTCGTTGATGCACGCGTCGATGTAGTCCAGCTGGGCCAATTCATCCAGCGTCGGTGCCGTGGGGTCGGCGCAGACGCGGCGCACTTCTTCGCTGGCCCGCGCCAGCGCTGCGGGGTGGCGCCACAGCAGGTGGATCATCCAGGCCAGGGTGTTGGCGGTGGTGTCTTCGCCGGCCAGCAGCATGATCAGCACGTTGCCTGCGACCTGCTTGTCGTCGATGCCGCTGCCAGGCTCGTCGGCCGCCACCAGCATGGCCTCGAGCAGGTTGGGCGGCTGCTGGCGCCGCGACGGGTCGGCTTGCAGGCGCGAGCGCGCCTGGGCGACAAAACCATCGACAGCGGTATTGACTGCAGCCACGCTGCGCCGCAACCGGCGGTCGGCCGCCGACGGCACATAGCGCCAGGTGGGCAGCGGCGCAAAGATGCGCTTGAACACCGCAGGGAAGATCTGGTTCAGATGGGTCTGGATCACGTCCTGGTCGGACTGCAGTGTGTTGACTTCGGCACCGAAGGCCAGGCCGGCGATGGTGTCCACGGTGTAGCGCATCAGGTCGGCCTGCAGGTCGATGGCCCGGTCGGCCTGCGCGGCCCCTTGCCAGCGCGCTGCCAGGCGCTGGGCCACTTGCTGCAGTGACGGAAAGTAACGCCTGACATGGCCGGGGTCGAACGCCGCCATCACCATGCGCCGCTGGCGCCGCCAGGTGTCGCCATGGGCGCCGAACAGGCCGCCGAGAAGTCCCATCTCGGTCCACACTTCTTCGAGCTTGGTGGTGCGGCGAAAGCCGTCGGGCCGGTCGCGCAGCGCCGTGGCGATGAGTTCGTGGTCACCCACCACCACCACGCGCCGCTTGGCCAGTTGCAGCTTGAAGACCGGGCCGAATTCATCGCACCACTGCTCCAGCTGCAGGTGCATGCGGGTGGACTCGATCTGCAGCAGGTTGCCAAACACCGGAATGGCCCGCGGCCCGGGCAGGTCCGCGAAGTGCCGCAGTCGCGGCTGGGTCGGCGGTTTTTCGATTGCGGCGGTGTTCATGGCGCTTGTCTTTCGAGTCTGGGCTGCAAGAGACTAGCAGCCAGGCTCGCTGCCTACAATCCGCGCCACCCCAAGTCTCCACAAGGCACGCATGCAGATCGACCCGACCATCTTCAAGGCCTACGACATCCGCGGCATCGTGGGCAAGAACGTCGACGAGACCTTTGCCGAGCACCTGGGCCGCGCCTTTGGCAGCGAGGCGCTGGCGGCGGGCGAGCGCGCCGTGGCGGTGGGCCGCGACGGCCGTTTGTCGGGCCCGGGCCTGGTGCGTGCGCTGATCCGCGGCCTGAAGAGCACGGGGATGGATGTGGTGGACATCGGTGCCGTCACCACGCCCATGCTGTATTACGTGGCGGCCACGCGGGGCAAGCAGGGTTGCCGCAGCGGCGTCATGGTCACCGGCAGCCACAACCCCAAGGACTACAACGGCTTCAAGATGGTGATGGCTGGTCGCGCCATCTACGGCGAGGACATCCAGCGGCTGCGCGTTCGCATCGAAACCGAGGCCTACACCGCCAAGCGCGGGCGCAGCGCCACCATGGACATCGGCGCGGAGTACGCGCGCCGCATCACCAGCGACTGCAAGCTTGCGCGGCCGATGAAGATCGTGGTCGACAGCGGCAACGGCATTCCCGGTGCCAGCGCGCCGGCCATCCTGCGCGCGCTGGGCTGCGAGGTCGTCGACCTGTACAGCAAAGTCGATGGCGAGTTTCCCAACCACCACCCCGACCCCAGCAAGCCCGAGAACCTGGCCGACCTGATCAAGGTCGTGCATGCCACGGGCGCCGAAGTCGGCCTGGCCTTCGACGGCGACGGCGACCGGCTGGGCGTGGTCACGGCGCAAGGCAACATCATCTACCCCGACCGCCAGATCATGCTGTTCGCACGCGACATCCTGAAGCGCCAAAGGGGCGCCACCATCATCTTCGACGTCAAGTGCAGCCAGCGCGTGCCGGTGGCCATACGCAAGGCCGGCGGCAAGCCGCTGTTGTGGAAGACGGGGCACTCGCTGATCAAGGCCAAGCTGAAGGAAACCGGCGCGCCCTTTGCCGGCGAGATGAGCGGGCACCTGTTCTTCGGCGAGCGCTGGTACGGCTTCGACGACGC
>JANOLY010000391.1:0-4379 GCA_031420055.1 Burkholderiales bacterium
AGAAGGCCGAACTGGTGCAAGCTGTAGGAGAAGGTTCATGAAGATCCGCGCACAAGTCGGCATGGTGCTGAACCTGGACAAGTGCATCGGCTGCCACACCTGCAGCGTGACCTGCAAGAACGTCTGGACCAGCCGCCCGGGCGTGGAGTACGCCTGGTTCAACAACGTCGAGACCAAGCCCGGCATCGGCTACCCCAAAGAATGGGAGAACCAGGACAAGTGGAACGGCGGCTGGATCCGCAAGAGCAACGGCGCCATCGAACCGCGCCAGGGCGGCCGGTGGAAGCTGCTGATGCGCATCTTCGCCAACCCCAACCTGCCGCAGATCGACGACTACTACGAGCCCTTCACCTTCGACTACGACCACCTGCAGTCGGCGCCCGAGATGCAGCACACGCCCACCGCGCGGCCGCGCAGCCTGATCACGGGCAAGCGAATGGAAAAGATCGTCTGGGGCCCGAACTGGGAAGACATCCTGGGCGGTGAGTTCAGCAAGCGCAGCAAGGACAAGAACTTTGATGCGGGTTTTGAGCAGACGCAGAAGGACATCTACGGCCAGTTCGAGAACACCTTCATGATGTACCTGCCGCGCCTGTGCGAACACTGCCTGAACCCGGCCTGTGTCGCGTCGTGCCCCTCGGGCTCGATCTACAAGCGCGAAGAAGACGGCATCGTCCTGATCGACCAGGACAAGTGCCGCGGCTGGCGCATGTGCGTCAGCGGCTGCCCGTACAAGAAGATTTACTACAACTGGAAAAGCGGCAAGGCCGAGAAGTGCACCTTATGCTACCCGCGCATCGAAGCCGGCGAGCCCACCGTGTGCAGCGAAACCTGCGTGGGCCGCATCCGCTACCTGGGCGTGCTGCTGTATGACGCCGACCGCATCCTGGAAGCGGCCAGCGTCGTGCATGACCGGGACCTCTACCAGGCGCAGCTCGACATCTTCCTGGACCCCCACGACGCGCAGGTCATCGCGCAGGCGCGGCTCGACGGCATTCCCGACAACTGGATGGACGCGGCCCGCAACAGCCCCGTCTACAAGATGGCGGTGCAGTGGAAGGTGGCGCTGCCTCTGCACCCCGAGTACCGCACGCTGCCGATGGTCTGGTACGTGCCGCCGCTGAGCCCCATCACGGCAGTGGCCAATGCCGGGCAGATGGGCACCAATGGCGAGATTCCCGACGTCAACCAGTTGCGCATCCCCGTCAAGTACCTGGCCAACCTGCTGACTGCCGGCGACACCGCGCCCGTGGTGCGCGCACTCGAGCGCATGCTGGCCATGCGCGCCTACCAGCGTGGCAAACACGTCGACGGGGTGCCCAACCGCGCCGCCATCGAGCAGGTGAACATGAGCGTGAACGAGGTCGAAGAGATGTACCGCGTGATGGCCATTGCCAACTACGAGGACCGCTTCGTCATCCCCACCACGCACCGCGAGTACGCCGAAAACGCCTTCAACGTGCGCGGTGGTTGTGGCTTCAGCTTCGGCAATGGCTGCAGCGAAGGCACCACCGAGACCAGCCGGTTCGGCAGCGAGAAGACGCGCACCATCCCCATCAAGGCGGGAATATGAAGCCCATCACCAAGACCCTGCGCGTGCTGGCGCACCTGCTCAGCTACCCCGACGCCACCTTGCGTGCGCACTTGCCCGAGTTGCAGGCAGCGCTGCACGACGAGCGCGCTCTCAGCCCGGCACGCCTGGCCGAACTGGACGCATTGATCAGCCGCCTGGCAAGGCGCCATGGGCTCGATGTCGAGGCCGATCACGTCGAACTCTTCGACCGTGGCCGCGGCACCGCCTTGCACCTGTTCGAGCACGTGCACGGCGACAGCCGCGACCGCGGCCCGGCCATGGTGGACCTGTGCAAGACCTACGAAGCGGCCGGTCTGTTTCTGGCCCCCGGCGAGCTGCCCGATCACCTGACCGTCGTGCTGCAGTACGCCTCCACACAGCCGCCTGCGCAGGCCCGGGCCTTCCTGGCCGAGATCACGCACATCCTGCAAGTCATCTTCAGCGCCTTGCTGCGCCGGCAGGCCGCACACGCCTGCGTGCTGGCTGCGCTGCTGGACCTGGCGGGTGAGAAAGCACAGGCCGTTGCGGTACCCGCCGAGCCGGAACTGGATGAGAGCTGGGCCGAGCCGATGGCCTTCGATGGCTGCTCCACACAGGGGCAGGCACGACCTGGTCAGCCGCAGCCGATCCAGATCGTCAGAAACCCGGCGCTCGGGACTTCGCCCACCACGCCACCGCTTCGGCCCTCAGCCCCGCCTTCGCAAGGAGCTTGCACATGAACGCGCTGCACAACTTCCTCTTCAACGTCTACCCGTACATCTGCTTGAGCGTGTTCTTCATGGGCAGCCTGGCCCGCTTCGACCGCGACCAGTACACCTGGAAGAGCGACAGCTCGCAGCTGCTGCGCGCCGGGCAACTGCGTTGGGGCAGCAACCTGTTCCACGCCGGCATCCTGTTCCTGTTCTTCGGCCACCTGATCGGGCAACTGGTGCCGCATGTGGTCTACGAGATTTTCATCAGCGCGCCAAACAAGCAGCTGCTGGCGGTGGCCGCCGGTGGCGTCGCCGGGCTGGTCTGCCTGGTCGGCCTGACGCTGCTGCTGCACCGGCGCATCTTCGACCCGCGAATTCGCCTGACGAGTCACCGCACCGACCTGGCGATCCTGGTCATCCTGTGGGTGCAGCTGGTGATTGGGCTGGCAACGCTGCCGGCTTCGTACCAGCACGCCGCGGAACCGATCACGATGCTGCGTTTGGCCAGCTACCTGCAAGGCATCGCAACCTTTCGCCCCGATGCCAGCCTGGTTGCGGGCACCGCCTGGCACTACCAGGCCCACATGCTGCTGGGCATGACGATCTTCCTGCTCTTCCCGTTCAGCCGGCTGGTGCATGTGTGGAGCGGATTTGGCACGCTGGCCTATCTGTTCCGCCCCTACCAGGTGATGCGTTCGCGCCGGCTGAACGTACCGGCCGACCACAACCAACCCGGCCGTGCCGACTGAACGCCATCAAGGACACTGCCATGCAACTCAACACCCTCCAAACGGCGCCCCTGCCTGGCATCAACGGTGTCTTGCTGAGCAACGCGCAAGAAACGCTATCGGCCGAAGAACTGCGCCAGCGTGCCTGCGCGGAACTGCTGCGCCAGGCTGCGATGCAAGCGGGCCTGCTGGCCAGCGACGATCCACCACCCAGCAACGGCGCGATGAGCGAAGCCGCCAGCGCCGCCATCGAGTTGCTGCTGGACCGCGAACTGGCGCTGCCGACGCCGTCCGACCAGGCCTGCCGGCGCCACCATGCGGCTCAGCGCGCTCGCTATGCCGTCGGCGAGCGTGTGCAGGTGCGGCATGTGCTGTTTGCAGTCACCCCCGGGGTGAATGTGAATGCCCTGCGCCAGCGCGCCGAAGCATGCTTGCTGGATGTGCGGGGCGTGTCGCCCGGTGGTGAAGACCGCTTTGCAGCAGCGGCGGCCGCCACCTCGAATTGCCCCAGTGGCGCCGAGGGCGGCGCGCTGGGCTGGCTGAGCAACAGCGACTGCGCACCCGAGTTCTCCCGCGAGCTGTTCGGCAAGCCTGAAGTCGGCGTGCTGCCGCGCCTGGTGCACAGCCGCTTCGGCCTGCACGTGGTGGAGGTGCTGGCCCGCGAGGGCGGGTCCGACCCCGGCTACGAGGCCGTGAAGTCGGCCGTGGCCCAGGCGCTGCGTCAGCAAACCTTCATGAGCGCGCTGCGCCAGTACCTGCAGCTGCTGGCCGGTCAGGCGCGGGTGGAAGGTGTCGACCTGGACGCTGCCGACACGCCGCTGGTGCAGTAGCCAGCCGCCCCAAGGCTCAGCACCGTGCCCGACGAACTGCTCGAGCGCCTGCGGCGCTTTCACACCGACGCCTTCCCGCAGCACCGTTCGCACTTTCGGCTGCTGGTCGACGACGGCCAGCACCCGATGACGCTGTTCATCGGCTGCAGCGATTCACGCCTGGTGCCCTACCTGTTGACCGGTGCCGGCCCGGGCGAGCTGTTCCTGGTGCGCAACGTCGGCGCTTTCGTGCCGCCACACGACCAGAGCCAGGGCTTCCACGGCACCGCGGCAGCCATCGAGTTTGCGGTGCTCAACCTGCAGGTCAGGCGCATCGTGGTCTGTGGCCACAGCCATTGCGGCGCCATCCGCGCGCTGTATGGTGGCGTGCCCGCCGCGGCAACGAACCTGGCCCAGTGGCTGGAACTCGGGCGTGAGGCGGTATTGCCGGTGGCCGAGCCGGGGCCCGACGTGCTGCGCCGAACCGAGCAACGCGCCGTGGTGCTGCAGCTGGAGCGCCTGATGGACTACCCCATGGTGCGCGAACGCGTCGAAGCCGGCACCCTGGCCTTGCATG
>JANOLY010000392.1:0-3401 GCA_031420055.1 Burkholderiales bacterium
TCCATCCGCGATGTCTACGGCTACGACTTCCGCATCGACGGTCGCCGCGTCACCGTCTTCCCCGCCACGCTGCAGATGCGCATCTTCACCGTCAATTACCTGACCTCGCAGCGCAAGGGCCGCAGCGAGGTGCGCGTCAGCGGCGGCGGCGTGCCGCAGAGCAGCAGCGCAAACGCCCAGGGCGGCGGCGCTGCGGCGCAGAACGCGTCGTCACAGGACGGCAGCCAGGTCACCACGCACAGCCTGAGCGACTACTGGGCCGAAACCGCCGAGGCCCTGCGCGGCATGATCGGCAAGGGCGAGGGCCGTGCCGTCATCACCAGCCCGCAGGCCGGCACGATAGCCGTGCGCGCCATGCCTGACGAGCTGCGCCAGGTGGAGCAGTTCCTGCGCGCATCGCGCCTGGCCATCGAACGCCAGGTGATGCTGGAGGCCAAGATCATCGAGGTCGAACTGCGCGACGGCTTCCAGAGCGGCATCGACTGGTCGCTGCTGAAAACCCGCGCCGCCGTGGGCCAGGCCAGCGGCCGGCCCGGCAACGCCCTCGTCAACAACGCGAACGGCCTGCCGACGCTGCCCGCGGCGGTCGCCGGGTTGCTGGTGGATGCGGTGTCCTTGCCTGTCGCCTCGGGCGGCGCGCTGGGGCTGTCGCTGGCCACGCAGGGCTTCCAGGCGGTGATGGGATTCCTTGAAACGCATGGCGACTTGCAGGTGCTGTCCAGCCCGCGCGTGGCGACGCTGAACAACCAGAAGGCGGTGCTCAAGGTGGGAGTGGACGAGTACTTCGTCACCAACGTCTCGGGCGGCACCAACACCCCCGGCGGCAACGGCGTGGCCGCCACCACCACCATGCCCACGCTGACGCTGACCAGCTTCTTCAGCGGCATCGCGCTGGACGTAACGCCGCAGATCGACGAGGCCAACATGATCACGCTGCACCTGCGGCCGTCGGTCACCTCGGTGACCGAGAAGATCAAGCAGATCGACCTCGGCACCATAGGCAACTACCGGCTGCCGCTGGCGAGTTCCAGCGTCAACGAAACCGACACCGTGGTTCGCGTGCAGGACGGCAACATCGTGGCCATCGGCGGGCTGATGCAGAGCGAATCGACACGCCGCGCCTCGGGCCTGCCCGGCAGCAACGGCAACGTGGTCACGCGCAACTTGCTGGGCAGCACGGCCGACAGCGCGCGCAAGAAGGAACTGGTGGTGCTGATCAAGCCCACCATCATCCGCAACGCCGAAGACTGGCAGCGCAGCACCGACCAGGCACTGGCCTCGTTCAATGAGCCGGCGCAGGCACCCCAGCGCACCATCGTCCTCAACGCCGCCCCGGCCGGCAGCGCGGCGGCACCCACCGCCCCGCGTGCGGCAGCGCAGCCAACGCCTGCCCCCAAGCCCCTGGCAGAACCACCCGCCACCGCGCCCCCGCGCGCCACGCTGAACACCACCCCGCTGGCCACGGCCAGCGTGCCGGTGGCCGGCCACCACCACCGCTGAGCAGGTACCCCCACCATGTCCGACCTCTCGACCCCACCGCTCACGCTGTTGCCGCTGGAGGGTGCACCCGCGCCAGCACCTTCGACAGGGCCGGACCCATGGCAAGGTTTCGTCTGGCCGACACCGGGACTGGCCGGTTACCCCGCGCCCAACGAGCGCCCGGCCGGCCACATTTGCGAGCTGGAAGGCCACAACGGCAAGACCACCACCGGGCGCTTGATGGGCCTGGACCCGGCCACCGGCACCGTGATGGTGTCGGTGCCGCCCTCGCGCGTGGTGCACACGTTGCGCTTCGAGCAGTTCCGCTGCCTGCGCCTGCTGGCGCCGCTGGCGCCCGCACCCGACCCGGCCGGCACACCCCCCACCGCGCTGACAGCGCACCGCCCCGCACTGCCCTTCGCCGTGGCCTACAAGGACGCGCCGGTCTGGAGCGGCAAGACACTGGGACACCAGGAAGAGATCTGGGGCCTGTTCCTGTTCGAGCCACTGAACGAGCTGGGCGCGGTGCAGCGCGCGTTCGTGCCGCGCTCGGCCTACAACCACGCCGAGATCGGCCTGCGCCTGGGCGAAACGCTGGTGCAAAACCGTGCCGCCACGCCGGCCCAGGTGGACGCCGCGCTGGCCGAGCAGCAGGCCCTGCGCAGCCGCAAGCTGGGCGACTTGCTGCTGGTACGCCAGATCATCACGGCCAAAGAGTTGGATACCGCCATCGAGCAGCAAGCGCGCATGCCCATGGTGCGTATCGGCGAAGCACTCACCGCGCTGGGCTTCATCACCGAAGCACAGCTCGAGGACGCGCTGGTGCAGCAGCGCCAGGACCGCAGCACGCCCCTGGGCGAACTGCTGGTGCGCAGTGGCGTGGTCTCGCGCGCCGACCTGCAAACCGCGCTGGCACGCAAGATGGGCTACCCGCTGGTCGACGTGACGCTTTTCCCCGCCGACTCCGAGGGCATCTCGCGCCTGCCCTACCCGGTGGCCCTGCGCGTGCCGGCGCTGCCGCTGATGATGCGTGCCGGGCGCCTGGTGGTGGCGCTGGAAGACCCGTCCAACCGGCGTGCCATCGACGAGCTGGAATTCGCCGCCCAGTGCAAGGTGGTGCCGGTGCTGGCGCGCAGCGGCGTGCTGCCGGCGGCCATCGAGCAGGCCTACGCACGCATCGGTGCCGGGCAACACGGCACGGCCGTGCCCTACGACAGCACCATCGACTACGAGCCGGGTGACGCGAGCAAGCTGCTGGCGTCCATGGAACAGGTCGACGCCGGGACGGACGAGGCCGGAGAAGAGCCGCTGGAACAAAGCGACAACACCCTGGTGCGGCTGATCAATTCGATGATCGCCGAGGCGCAGAGCCAGGGCGTGTCCGACATCCACATCGAGACCCAGCCCGGCCGCGACAAGGTGCGCATCCGCTTCCGCACGGACGGCCAGATGCGCCCCTACCTGGAGCTGCCGCACACCTACCGCAGCGCACTGATCGCGCGGCTGAAGATCATGTGCGACCTGGACATCTCCGAGCGCCGCAAGCCGCAGGACGGCAAGATCACTTTCGGAAAGTTCGTGCAGGGCTCGCGGCTGGAATTGCGCGTGGCCACCATCCCCACGCACAGCGGGCTGGAAGACGCCGTGCTGCGGCTGCTGGCGTCGAGCAAGCCCATCCCGCTGGAGAACCTGACCCTCAGCCCCAGCAACTACAAGCGCTTCAAGGAGGTCATCCAACGGCCCTACGGCATGCTGCTGTGCGTGGGCCCCACCGGGTCGGGCAAGACGACCACGTTGCATTCGGCACTGAGCTGCATCAACACGCCGGAACGCAAGATCTGGACGGCCGAGGACCCCATCGAGATCACCCAGGCCGGCCTGCGTCAGGTCCAGGTCAACCCGCGCATCGAATGGACCTTTGC